>NZ_JASCXF010000005.1:0-143732 GCF_030062225.1 Sphingomonas sp. 2R-10 | reverse complement strand
CTCCTCCCCCCCCGCCGCCCGAACAGCCGCAGCCGCAGTCGCCGCCGCCGGTCGTGACGCCGCCGCCGATCGTCCGCACGCAGGCACCGCCGCCGGTGGTGATCCAGTCGGTGACGACGCCGCCGCCGACGTACAACCCGGTGCCGATCGCTGCTCCGCCTGCGCCGCCCGCGCCTGCCGCTCCTCCTGCGCCTCCCGCGCCGGTCATCAGCAAGGCCGCCGGTATCAAGGGCAATCCGGGTTCGTGGGTGACCGACGCCGACTATCCGGCGAGCGCGCTCAACGCCGGCGAGGAGGGCGTCAGCGGTCTGACGTTCGAGGTGAACGCTGCCGGCAGGATCGAAAACTGCCGCGTGTCGTCCAGTTCGGGGTCGCCGACGCTCGATCGCACCGCCTGCCGTCTGGTGACGTCGCGCGGTCGTTATACCCCCGCGCTCGATGCCGCAGGCAGGCCGACGTTTGGCGGCTCCAAGACGCTGCGCTTCACCTGGAAGCTGCCGGCCGATCGGTAACACCGGCGCCCTCCGCGCCGCATGCGGCGCGGGGCGGCCCGGGGCATTATTCTTCAAGAACGTATCAGCTCTAAGGAAACTATCCGATGCTCACCCCCATTCTTGCTGCCGGCGCCCCTGCCGGAGCTCCGAACTTCGGCTTCTGGGAAGCGCTTCAGCAGGGCGGCGCGATCGCGTTCGGCACGCTGGGCATCCTGGTCATCATGTCGGTCGGCTCGTTCTACATCCTCTTCACCAAGCTGTTCGAACAGCAGAAGATCATGAACCAGGCGAAGCGCGTCCGCGCGACGTTCTGGCAGTCGAACTCGCTGCGCGAAGGCGCCGCCAAGCTCGACAAGAACTCGGCCTATCGCCAGATCGTCGACGACGGCCTCGCCGCGCAGGAACAGCATGGCAAGCTGACCGATCCGGTCGAGGCGCATGACTGGCTGCACGGTTCGCTGGCGCGTTCGGAAGCATCGATCAACTCGAAGCTCAACGGCGGCCTCGCCTTCCTCGCGACCGTCGGCGCGACCTCGCCGTTCGTCGGTCTGTTCGGCACCGTGGTCGGCATCTACCGCGCGCTCGTGAAGATCGGCGCTGCCGGTCAGGCCGCGATCGGCGATGTCGCCGGCCCGGTCGGTGAAGCGCTCATCATGACCGCCATCGGTCTGGTCGTCGCGGTTCCGGCCGTGCTCGCCTACAACTGGCTGCAGCGCCGCAACAAGTCGATCTCGGAAGACCTGTCGGCCTTCTCGAACGACGTGCTCGGCTACCTCGCGTCGAACGGTGCGGTTCGTCCGGCCGTCGCGGCTCGCGGCCCGGCACCGGTTGCCAAGCCGGCAGTCGGCAGCACCACCGCCGGCCAGGCCGGCGGCGTGCCGACCGCACCGCGCGTCTGAGCATATGCTGACGCCGCCGGGGCCGTGACCGGTCCCGGCGGTTCGATTGAGTAGAAGTGGATAGGATAGCCTCATGGCGATGAGTGTTGGCGGCGGCGGCGATGAAGCCCCCCTCTCGGACATCAATACCACGCCGCTCGTGGACGTCATGCTCGTGCTGCTGATCATCTTCCTGATCGCGGTTCCGGTCGTGGTCCAGCAGGTGAGCGGTCTCAAGGTCCCGAAGGTCGTGTTCGAACCGACGACGACCAAGCCCGAAAACGTCTCGTTGTCGGTGCAGGGCCTTGGCGGCGAATGCGCCGTGTACTGGGGTCTGACCCGGGTGAACGCGGACGAACTGCGCACCCGCGCGGTCAAGAAGCTGGAAGATGAAGTCGCCCGTCAGGGTGGGCCGAACGCTCCGGGTCTCGAACTGCCCGAAGTGCATATCCGTGGCGACGTGAACACGCCGTACCGTTGCATCGGTGGTACCATCTACACGATGCAGTCGGCCGGGTTCACGAAGGTCGGGTTCATTTCCGAACCGGACCCCAATACCACGCCGCGCGCGCGTCAATAGGAGTAGCCTGACATGGCAATGAGTGGTGGCGGTCGCGCAGACGACGAACCGATGATGGACATGAACACGACGCCGTTGATCGACGTGCTGCTCGTGCTTTTGATCATGTTCATCATTACCATCCCGATCCAGAGCCACGCGGTAAAGGTCGACCTGCCGCAGCCGGACAACCGGCCGCCGCAGAATATCGACCCGCAAAAGAACAAGATTTCGATCAACGCGCAGGGCCAGACCTTCTGGAACGGCGCACCGGTCGACGAGGTCACGCTGACCCAATATCTTGACCAAACCGTGGCAATGAGCCCGCAACCCGAACTCCACTTCCAACCCGATGCGACCGCGCGGTACGAAGTGGTGGACGGCGTGCTGGCGATCATCAAGCGCGCGAACGTCACGAAGCTCGGCTTCGTCGGCAACGAGCAGTATCGCGCCGACTTCTGATCGTTCTGTTCCGGACCGGCTTCGGCCGGTGAAGAGGGGTGGCTCCGGCCGCCCCTTTTTTTGTGCCCGTATGCGGTACTCGGGCAGCGGTAGCCAACGCGGGGTACTCGACCTGACGGGGCCCATGTCACCGTGTTTGGCGGCGGTGGTCGCGAGACAGCGTTCGATGGAGCGGCGGCTGACCCGGCGACGCATAAGACGGTTCTGCTCGACCATACGCGATCAACCAGCCCGTACGACGATACCCGTCAACGGTACTTGTCTAGTCGTCTTAAAAATGAAACATTGATGTCATCACGATGTAACAAACAGGAAATGATGTCATGCGAATCGGAACGATGGCACTGCTTGGCTCGGCGCTGGCGGTGATGGGGATCGCCACCAGCACGAACGCCCAGGATGCGCAGTACGCTCATGCCGCGATCACGGCAGGGCACCTGACCTCCGCCGAACGCAGCCTCGAGCGCGAGACGCGCGCCGGTAGCCGCGAGCCGGAAGTGTTGCTGAACCTTGCCGCCGTCTATGCGATGACGCAGCGCCCCGATGCGGCGCGCGATCTGTACGCCAAGGTGCTGGCGGGCAAGGACGTCTCGATGGCGATGCCCTCGGCGCAGATCGCCAGCGCGCATGACGTGGCGCGGCGCGGACTGCAGATGCTGGATCGCCCGGCAACGATGCAGCTTACGTCGCGCTGATGCGAAGTCCGGTCCGGTGACGTCGATAACGTCGCCGGACGGCCTGCGACCGGACCCGGTACGCGATAGAGCGCGTGAGTATGCGAACGAAGCCGGTTCGGCCAGTAATTTGGAAGGATGCCGCGCCTCTTGGGGCCTGCGACTTTTTCGGGGCGCTGCCTAAGGCCAGACTGAGGCTGTCGATGTGGGACCAGTCGGCATTCAGCGTCGCCGCACGGACCCATAGGTATTTGTGATCGATCCTGCGCTTTTGCCGTTACCCGGGCTCGATCCGGCCTCCTGCTTCCCCATGATCGCAGCAAGAAGCGGGACCCCGGACCTGTTCGAGACCTCTGCGAAAGCCCTCAATCCGTATCCCGGCGAAGGCCGGAGCCCAGTTGGGGGGCATTGGCAAGATACGGAAAAGCCTTTCCAACTGGACCCCGGCCTTCGCCGAGGTACGGTGAGGAACTGGCTCTGTTAGAGACGTTCGCAGAGGTTTCGGTCAAGCCCGGGGTGACCGCGTGCGCGTGAACGCCGATGCGTCCCGATTTTCAGTCAGATAATAGCCTGACGCCATAGCTGATATGCCGACGGCGCAGCGCGATCGGCCCACCCTTGTCGGCGAGCCGATCGCGCAAAGGGACGCTTCCTAGCGAACGGTCAACGTCGCCGTCTTCAACTGCACCGAGCTGTTGCCCGCGGAGATGGTGAACGTGCCCGGTTCGACTACCCGTTGCATGTCGACGTTCCAGAAGGCGAGATCGGCGGGCTTCAGATCGAAGGTGACCGTCCGCCGTTCACCGGCTTTCAGCGAGACGCGCTGGAAATGCTTGAGTTCGAGGACCGGGCGGGTGACGCTGGCTTCGTCGTCATGGACGTAGAGCTGGACGACCTCGTCACCCGCACGGCGGCCGGTATTGGCGACGTCGACCGATACGCGCACGCTCTCGTCGCGGCCGATCGTCGTCTTGCCCAGACGCGGCGCGCCGACCGTGAAGCTGGTGTACGACAGGCCATAGCCGAACGGATAAAGCGGGGCGGTGCTGTCGAAGAGGTAGCCACGGCGCGAGGTCGGTTTGTGGTTGTAGAAGATCGGCAACTGCCCCTCGCTGCGCGGCACCGATACCGGCAGCTTGCCGCCCGGATTGGCGCGGCCGAGCACGACATCGGCGACGGCATTGCCGGTTTCCTGCCCGAGATACCAACCCTCGACGATCGCCGGTGCGGTCGCGTCGATATAGGTCGCGGCGAGCGGGCCACCGTTCAGCAGTACGACCACCACCGGCTTGCCGGTCGCGAACAGGCGGCGGGCGAGCTCGTTCTGCTCGCCGATCAGGTCGAGCGTCTGCCGGTCCCCCAGATGGGCGTCGGCCCAGGCTTCACGGCTGAGCTGTTCGTTCTGTCCCAGCACCAGCAGGATGGTGTCGGCCTGCGCCGCCTTGGCGACGGCTTCCTCGATCAGCGGTGCGTTCTCGGCGGGCGGGACCAGTTCGACCTTGTCGGCGGCCCATTGGCGGCTGCGGGTCAGGCGGACCCCTTCGGCATAGTCGACCGAAAAGCGGCCGGCGGCGGCCTGTTGCATTCCCTCCAGCACGCTGACGACGTGTTTCGGCACGTCGGAATAGCCGCCGATCGGAGTGTCGCGGGCATGGGTACCGACGACCAGCATCCGGCCGACCCTGGCCGGGTCGAGCGGCAGGAGGTTGTTCCGGTTCTTGAGCAGCACCATCGAACGGATCGCGGCTTCGCGGGCCAGCGCGATCGCGTCCGGCGTCGCGGTCTTCGCCTCGGCGGTGCGGGCATCGGCATAGGGGTTCTCGAACAGCCCCATCTGGAATTTCATGGTCAGGATGCGGCGGACGGCATTGTCGACCTGCGCCTGCGGGACCTGCCCCGACTTGACCATCTGCGCCAGCGTCGACCAGCCCTCGGCGTCGGGCAGTTCCATGTCGACACCGGCGTCGAGCGCCCGGCGCCCGGCGGCGGCCATGTCGGTGCCGTACAGCTTGTGGCGGGTATTCAACTCCTTGATCGCGAAATAGTCGCTAACGACCGAGCCCTTATACCCCCATTCGCGGCGCAGCACGTCGTCGAGCAGCCATTTGTTGGCGTGGCTGGGGATGCCGTCGATCTCGTTGTACGACGCCATCACTGCCTGCACCGGCAGTTCCTTGACCGCGCGTTCGAACGGCGGGAAGAAATTCTCGCGCAGCGTGCGTTCGGAGATATTGGCCGGGCCAACATTGGTGCCGTTTTCGGGCTGGCCATGGCCGGTCATGTGCTTGAGCGTGACCATGACCTTGGTCGGGCCAAGGGGCAGGGTCGTCCCCTGGAACCCGCGGATCGCCCCGAGTCCCATCTCGCCGACCAAATGCGGGTCTTCGCCATAGGTCTCCTCGATCCGGCCCCAGCGCGGATCGCGCGCGACGTCGACGACCGGGGCTAGGGCGAGGTTCGCGCCGCGGGCACGCATCTCGCGCGCCGCCACGCCGAACACCCGCTCGACCAGCGCCGGGTCCCACGAAGAGGCCAGCGCGATCGATTGCGGGAAGCTGGTCGCGCCGCGCGCGACATAGCCGTGCAGCGCCTCTTCATGCATGATCATCGGGATGCCGAGCCGGGTCTGTTCGACTGCCCAGCGCTGCGCCGCGTTGACATAGTCGGCGGTTTCCCGCGCGGTGCGGTTGACGGCATCGGCCGCGACGCCCGCCGCATTGTTGCTGACGGTGACGCCGCGCTTGTCCGATGGGCGGGTAATCTGCCCCAGACCGTCGGGAAAGGCGCGCGCGGCCTTTGCGGCGGAGAAATTGCCCTGCGCGTCCTGGATATCGCCTTTCTTTTCCCAGATGCCGATCATCTGCGCGACCTTTTCCTCCAGCGTCATACGCCGCAGCAGGTCCTCGACCCGCGCCGAGACGGGCTGCGACGCGTCCTTGTAGAGCATTGGTTCGGCAGCGGCGGGGCGGGTCGGCCGGGTCTGTGCGATGACGGTCCCGGTGGCGGTGGTCGCCAACAGGCAGGCGAGCGCAAGGCGAACGGGTCTGGACGCTAGGGTCACGATCTCTCTCCCAGGACTTTCGGCATCCGGCAGTGCCGTCACCGACTATTGGTAGCGCTATCAGCTATCGGGCGGCGGACGGTCCGTCAACCGATCGCACGTTTGCAATCGCGACGGGTGCGCCATAATCAGCATCGTGAAGGAGCCGTCACGATCCATGGAAAAGCCCAGTCGCCGCAGCGGTGGCAACGTCACCATACAGGACGTCGCCCGTACCGCCGGAGTATCGGCGATGACCGTGTCGCGGGTCGTCAATGGCGGCGCCAATGTGCGCCAGTCGACGCGCGAGGCGGTGACGGCGGCGATCGCGCAGCTGAACTATTCGCCCAACAGCGCGGCGCGCAGTCTGGCGGCGGGGGAGGCGGCGCAGATCGGGCTGCTCTATGCCAACCCCTCCATGGCCTATCTGTCGAACTTCCTGATCGGCGCGCTGGAGGGCGCGCGTAAGGTCGGCTGCCACCTCGTCCTCGAACCGTGCGAGGGCGATGGGCCCGACGCCCAGGCCGAAGCGGCGCGGCGGTTCGCCTCGACGCCGGTGCAGGGCGTCATCCTGCCGCCGCCGCTGTCGGATGCGCAGGCGGTGCAGGCCGAACTGGATGCGGCGGGCACGCCGTCGGTCGCCGTCGCGGTGGGGGGCGCGCAGCCGGGCCGTGCGTCGGTGCGGATCGACGACTTCGCCGCAGCGCGGGCGATGACCGATCACCTGCTCGCGCTGGGACATCGCCGTATCGGCTTCGTGCGCGGCAACCCCAACAACGGCGCCAGCATCGAGCGGTGGCGCGGGTTCGTCGCGGCGATCGAGGCCGCCGGGCTGGACGCT
Organism: Sphingomonas sp. 2R-10; assembly: GCF_030062225.1. Lineage (NCBI taxonomy): Bacteria > Pseudomonadati > Pseudomonadota > Alphaproteobacteria > Sphingomonadales > Sphingomonadaceae > Sphingomonas > Sphingomonas sp. 2R-10. The sequence continues at coordinate 136,784 of NZ_JASCXF010000005.1, read as the reverse complement.
GACGACATGCCGGTCGAACAGGGACTGTTCACCTATCGATCGGGGATCGACGCCGCCGAACGGCTGATCGATCGCGCGGATCGGCCGACCGCGATCTTCGCCAGCAACGACGACATGGCCGCCGCCGCGATCAGCGTGGCGCATCGCCGCGGACTGCACGTGCCGGAAGACGTCAGCATCGTCGGGTTCGACGATACGTCGCTGGCGACCACCACCTGGCCGGAGATCACGACGATTCGCCAGCCGATCGCGGCCATGGCCGAAACCGCGGTCGAGATGCTGCTGGGGCGCATCCGGGATCGCCGGGCGGGGGTGAACGACGGCGACGGCGACGACCGGGTCCTTGCCCATGAACTGGTCCTGCGCGAATCGTCGGGGCCGGCACCGACGAAGGCCGTCCGCGGCAAGGGCTGAATGCACCCGCAGCGCGACGGCCGTGTTATCCCGGCGAAGGCTGATCGCGCACTGGCACCACACCGCAGGAACCGCTGGAGGCCCCAGCCCTTGCCGAGGTGACGTTCTCGGGCAGAGGGATCAAACGCTGACCGCTTGAGCATGGATCGCTGTGCGCTTATACGAAAACCCTTCGCACCGATGTCGGCGGCGCTTGCATTTATCTTAACAATTCGCCACCGTTACCGCTAACACGCCGCTTTGGACGGCCGTGAACTGGGAGTGGATGGGGATGACACAGGCGAGCGGGGAGCGCGTGAACATCGCGCTTGTCATCGCCATCGTCGCGGTGGCGACGATCGGCGGTTTGCTGTTCGGATATGACAGCGGTGCGGTGAACGGCACGCAGGAAGGGCTGAAGACCGCGTTCGGACTGAGCGAGGCGGGGCTGGGTTTCACGGTCGGCTCGCTGCTGATCGGCTGCTTCGTCGGCGCGTTCCTGGCGGGCAAGCTGGCCGATGCGATGGGCCGCCGCAAGGTGATGATGCTCGCCGCGGTGCTGTTCCTGATCGGCGCGCTGATCCAGGGGTTCAGCCATGTCCAGGCGGTGTTCGTCATCGCCCGGTTCATGGGCGGCATGGCGGTCGGCGCGGCATCGGTGCTGTCGCCCGCCTACATTTCCGAAGTCGCTCCCGCCAACATCCGCGGGCGGATGACCACCATCCAGCAGATCATGATTATCAGCGGTCTGACCGCCGCGTTCGTCGTGAACTATTACCTCGCCAATGCCGCGGGTGCCTCCACTTCGATCTGGTGGGGCGGCTATGAGGCGTGGCGCTGGATGTACTGGATGCAGGCCATTCCGGCGGCCGTGTTCCTCGTCGCGTTGCTCTTCATTCCCGAAAGCCCGCGCTATCTGGTGCAGAAAGGGCGTATCGACGAAGCGCGGATCGTGCTGACCCGCCTGTTCGGGCCGTCCGCCGCCGCGACCAAGGTTCGCGATATCGAGGCATCGTTCAGCAAGGACCACAAGCCGGCGCTGCGCGACATCATGGACCCGGTGAAGGGCGGCATCCGCCCGATCGTGTGGGCCGGGCTTCTGCTGGCGGTGTTCCAGCAGCTGGTCGGCATCAACGTGATCTTCTATTACGGCGCGACGTTGTGGCAGCTGGCCGGCTTTACCGAGGACCAGTCGCTGCAGATCAACATCCTGTCGGGTGTCGTGTCGATCGCGGCGTGCTTCGTCACCATCGCGCTGGTCGACCGGATCGGGCGCAAGCCGCTGCTGCTGATCGGGTCGGCGGGCATGGCGGTGACGCTGTGGGCGCTGGTCTATTGCTTCCACAACGGCACGCTTGACGCGGCGGGGCAGCTGCAGCTGTCGCCGCAGCTCGGCACGCTCGCGCTGTGGGCGGCGAACCTGTACGTCGTGTTCTTCAACGTCAGCTGGGGCCCGATCATGTGGGTCATGCTGGGCGAGATGTTCCCGAACCAGATGCGCGGATCGGCGCTGGCCGTGTGCGGTTTCGCCCAGTGGTTCGCCAACTACCTGATCGCGCAGAGCTTCCCGATCATGGCGGCGGGCCTCGGCCTGACGATCACCTACAGCTTCTATGGCGCCTGCGCCGTCGTCAGCTTCTTCCTCGTCCAGAAGTTCATTCGCGAGACGAAGGGCAAGGAGCTGGAGGACATGCAGGGCTGACCCGACGCCTCGCCCGTTTCGCGACGGGCGGGGCCGTTTTTCCCTACTGATCGAGTGGACCCGATGACCCGCACCCCCGCCCGCCCGTTCCGATCGCGCGAATGGTTCGCCGCACCCGGCCGGCTCGACATGGCCGCGCTCTATCTCGAACGGTTCATGAACTATGGCATCACGCCGAAGGAATTGACCAGCGGACGGCCGATCATCGGCATCGCCCAGTCGGGATCGGACCTTACCCCGTGCAACCGTATCCATCTGGAGACGGTCAAGCGGGTCAAGGCGGGGATCGAGGCGGCGGGCGGGATTCCGATGGAATTCCCGACGCATCCGATCTTCGAGAATTGCCGCCGCCCGACCGCGGCGATCGACCGCAACCTCGCCTATCTGGGGCTGGTCGAAATCCTCAACGGTTATCCGATCGACGCGGTGGTGCTGACGACCGGGTGCGACAAGACGACGCCGTCGGGGCTGATGGCGGCATCGACGGTCGACATTCCCGCGATCGTGCTGTCTGGTGGGCCGATGCTCGATGGCTGGCACGACGGCGATCTGGTCGGGTCGGGGACGGTGATCTGGCGTTCGCGGCGCAAGCTGGCGGCGGGCGAGATGACCGAGGACGAGTTCCTCGAAGCCGCGACCGCATCCGCGCCTTCGGCTGGGCATTGCAACACTATGGGCACCGCATCGACGATGAACGCCATCGCGGAGGGGCTGGGCATGTCGCTGCCCGGCTGTGCCGCGATCCCGGCGCCCTATCGCGAACGCGGGCAGATTGCGTACGAGACCGGCAAGCGCATCGTCGAGATGGCGTATGAAGACCTGCGCCCGTCGAAGATTCTGACGCGCCAGTCGTTCCTGAACGCCATCGCGCTCATCACCGCGATCGGCGGGTCGTCGAACGCGCATCCGCATCTGCACGCGATGGCGCGCCATGCCGATATCGAACTCAACCCGTCCGACTGGATGGACTATGGCTACGACCTGCCGCTGCTGGTCGATGTCCAGCCCGCCGGGCGCTTCCTGGGCGAGCGGTTCCACCGTGCCGGTGGCGTGCCGGCGGTAGTCAGCGAACTGATCGCGGCGGGCAGGATCGACGGCAACGTCGCCACCGTGACGGGCAGGACGCTGGGCGAGAATGTCGCGCACCGTGTCGCGACCGATCGCGAGGTCATCCGGCCCTACGATCAGCCGCTGAAGGAGCAGGCGGGCTTCCTCGTGCTGTCGGGCAATCTGTTCGACGTGGCGATCATGAAGACCAGCGTGATCGGCCCCGATTTCCGCGCGCGCTATCTGTCGCAACCGGGCAACGAAGGTCGTTTCGAAGGACGGGCGATCGTGTTCGACGGGTCGGACGATTACCACCACCGCATCGACGATCCGGCGCTCGACATCGACGAGAACTGCATCCTCGTCATCCGCGGCGCGGGCGTGATCGGCTGGCCGGGATCGGCCGAGGTCACCAACATGCAGCCGTCGGCGGCACTGCTCCAGCGCGGTATCCAGAGCCTGCCGACGATCGGCGACGGCCGGCAGTCGGGAACGTCGGACAGCCCGTCGATCCTCAACGCCTCTCCCGAGAGTGCGGTCGGCGGTGGGCTGGCGTGGCTGCGCACCGGCGACAGGATCCGCATCGACCTGAACCACGGCCGTTGCGACATGCTGGTGAGCGACGAAGAGATCGCCCGGCGCAAGGGCGACGGCATCCCGCCGGTCCCGGCCAGCCAGACCCCATGGGAAGAAATCTACCGCGAGAAGGTCGGCCAGCTGGGCGACGGCGGCGTGCTCGACCTCGCGCTCAAATATCGCCGGACGTCGGAAACGACGCCGCGCCACAATCACTGAAGGATCGGACCGATGAAGAGCGAACATGCGGCGCGGATGCTGCCGGTGGATCATGAACGGGCGCTGCTGGTCGGGCGGATGCGACTGGCCGACGGCCCGACACCGGTGGTGGTACGCGGTGGCAGGGTGATCGACGTGTCGGCGCACGCGGCGACGGTCGCCGACCTGCTGGAACGCAGCGACATCGCGTCGCTCGATGGCCCGGTGGTGTGCGACACCGCCGCGCTCGCCGATCCGGCGGGGCAGCATCCGCCGATCCTGTCGCCGATCGACCTGCAATGCGTGAAGGCGGCCGGCGTGACCTTTGCCGTGTCGGCGCTGGAACGCGTGATCGAGGAACGCGCGCGCGGCGATGCTGATGCGGCACAGGGCATCCGCGGCGACCTCGAGACGCGCATCGGTGGGGGCATCCGGTCGGTGAAGCCCGGTTCGGCCGAGGCAGCCGAACTGAAGGCCGCGCTGATCGACGCGGGGATGTGGTCGCAATATCTGGAGGTCGCGATCGGCCCCGATGCGGAGGTGTTCACCAAGGCGCCGGTGCTATCGACCATCGGTTGGGGCGGCGATGTCGGCATCCGGTCGGATTCGTCGTGGAACAACCCCGAACCCGAAATCGTCATCGTCGCGACCAGCGACGGCACATCGGTCGGCGCGACGCTCGGCAACGACGTCAATCTGCGTGACTTCGAGGGGCGCTCGGCGCTGCTGCTCGGCAAGGCGAAGGACAACAACGCCTCGACCGGGATCGGCCCGTTCATCCGCCTGTTCGACGGCAACTTCACGATGGACACGGTGCGCGACGCCGTGGTCGACCTGCGCATCGATGGTCCGGAAGGCTATGTCCTGACCGGCACCAGCACGATGCGCGAGATCAGCCGCGATCCGGAGGATCTGGTGCGACAGGCGCTGTCCGAGCATCAGTATCCCGACGGCTTCGTCCTGTTCCTCGGCACGCTGTTCGCGCCGGTGCAGGACCGTGACGAGCCCGGCCGCGGCTTCACCCACAAGCCGGGCGACGTGGTGCGCATCTCGACCCCGGCGCTGGGCGAGCTGGCGAATACCGTCACCACGTCGAAGGCCGCCGATCCGTGGGGCTTCGGCATTCGCGACCTGATGCGCAACCTCGCGCGCCGCGGCCTGCTCGCCGCCTGATACCTCTTTGCTGGAAACATTCATGTCGCCTGACGATTTCGCCTACCCGATCGCGCCCGAAGCCCGCGCCTCCTATCCCTCGCTCGCCGGCAAGCGCGTGCTCATCACCGGCGGCGGATCGGGGATCGGTGCGGGCGTGGTCGAAGGGTTCGTGCGGCAGGGTGCGCACGTTACCTTCTTCGATATTGCGGAAGACGATTCGCGGCAGCTGGTCGAGGATCTGGCGGGCGTCGGGCCGACGCCGGTGTTCCGCCGCGTCGACCTGACCGATATCGCCGCGCTGCAGTCGGCGATCGCGCAGGCCGGCGAGTTCGACGTGCTGGTCAACAATGCGGCCAGCGACGACCGCCACACGATCGAGCAGGTCGACGAAGCCTATTGGGACAACCGGATGGGCGTGAACCTGCGCCACCTGTTCTTCGCCGCGCAGGCCGTGATTCCGGGAATGAAGGCGCGCGGGCACGGCGTGATCGTCAACATGGGGTCGATCAGCTGGCACCTCGCGCTGGAGGAACTGACGCTGTACCAGACCGCCAAGGCGGCGATCGAGGGGCTGACCCGGTCGTTCGCGCGCGAGCTGGGCGGGGACGGCATCCGCTCGGTCTGCGTCATCCCCGGCAACGTCCGCACCCCGCGCCAGCTGAAATGGTACACGCCCGAAGGCGAGGCGGAGATCGTGAAGGCCCAGTGCCTGAACGGCCGGCTGGTCGCGGGCGACATCGCCGCGATGATCCTGTTCCTTGCCTCCGACGATGCGCGGCTGGTAACCGGTCACAGCTTCTTCGTGGATGCAGGATGGCGATGAGATGACCAAGGTACAGCGAACCGAACCCGTCAGCGTCTGGGACCTGTCGGCGCCGCTGCTCGAAGGGCCGATCTGGGTGACCCGCGACCAGGCCCTGTGGTTCGGCTGTATCAAGACGCCGCGCGTACATCGCTATGACCCGGTCAGCGGCGAGCGGCGCAGCTGGGCCGCGCCCGGACAATGCGGGTTCGTCCTGCCCAGCGCCGATGGGAAGTTCGTCACCGGGTTGCAGACCGGGCTGCACCGGTTCGATCCCGTCACCGGCGCGTTCGAGCTGCTGGTCGATCCCGAACCCAATCTGCCGGGCAACCGGCTGAACGACGCCACGGTCGATCCGTCGGGGCGGCTGTGGTTCGGGACGATGGACGATGGTGAAAGCGCCGCGACCGGTACGATCTATCGCCTCGCCGCCGATGGCAGCGTGGTCGCGTCCGCGCCGCCGGTGGCGATTACCAACGGGCCGGCGGTCAGCCCCGACGGACGCACGCTGTATCATGTCGATACGCTGGGCGGGCATGTCTATGCCTGCACCGTCGACGACGACGGGACGCTGGGCGACCGGCGGCTGTTCGTGTCGATCCCGAACGACGAAGGCCATCCCGACGGGCCGACCGTCGATGCCGAGGGGTGCGTGTGGATCGGGCTCTACGCCGGCTGGGGCATCCGCCGCTATTCGCCGAAGGGCGAGTTGCTGGAGACGATCCGGATGCCGGTCGATGCGATCACCAAGATCGCGTTCGGCGGGCCCGATCGCCGCACCGTATTCGCGACGACCGCCAACAAGCATCACGACGCCGATCAGGCCGCCACACAGCCGCTGGCGGGCAACCTGTTCCAGTTCGAGGTCGACGTGCCGGGCGTGGCGGGGACGGAGATTTCGGTCGGGATCTGATGGGTCGTTTCGTCAGGTCGTGATGACGTTAAACGCAACCGTTCGTCCCGAGTAACCGCTGAGCTTGTCGAAGCGGCATATCGAAGGATCGCGGGGGATGCTTCGATACGGGCCTTCGACAACCTCAGTCCCTACGCGACACGAACGGTTCTGGTTCAGGTCACAGGAAACGTCCCGCCAGCGCAGGCTGAGGGCTCGCGAGGCTATCACCGGGATGAAGTAGCGCCGGCACTCAGCTCGACTTGCGCACCACCAGTTCGGGCGGCAGCAGTGCCGGTTCGGTGTCGCGCCGGTTGATCCGCCGGATCAGCATGTCGACCAGCAGCTCGCCCGCCCGCGCATAATCCTGCCGGATCGTCGTCAGCGGCGGCTGGGCCAGCGAGGCGGCGGGGATGTCGTCGAAGCCGACCAGCGCGACGTCGCGCGGCACGCTGCGTCCCGATTCGACCAGCGCGCGCACCGCACCCAGCGCGATCATGTCCGACGCGGCGAAGATCGCGTCGAAGGCGATGCCGCGCGCGATCAGCCGGCTGGCGGCGTCATAGCCCGATGCCTCGCTGGACAGGGCGTCGACCTGCAATCCCGCATCGACCGGCAGGCTGGCGGTGCGCAGCGCATGCGCCAGTCCGGCATAGCGGTCGCGCGATTCGGGATAATGGTTCGACGCGTCGCCGAGGAACGCGATGCTGCGCCGGCCGCGGTCGATCAGATGCTGCCCGGCATCGCGCCCGCCGCCGAAATTGTCGCAGCCGATGACCGTGCCGGGATGGGCGGGGTCGGGGGAGCCCCAGCGGACGAAATGCGTGCCCTGGGTGACGAGTTGGTCGAGGCGGCGCGAATAGGCGTCGAAGTCGCCATAGCCGAGCAGGATCAGCCCGTCGGCCTTGCGGCTGTCCTCGTAATCGACGTGCCAGTCGGCCGACAGCTGCTGGAACGAGGTGAGCAGGTCGTAGCCGCGCGCGCCGCAGGTGTGCAGGATCGAGCCGAGCATCGACAGGAAGAACGGGTTGATCCGCGATCCGTCGGGGGCCGGGTCCTCGAAGAACAGCAGCGCCAGCGTCGACGTGCTGCCGCGGCGCAGCGCCGAGGCGTTCTTGTCGACCTTGTAGTTCAGCTGGCGGGCGATCGCCTCGATCCGGAGGCGCGTGGCGGCGCTGACCGTCCGGTCGCCGCGCAACGCGCGGCTGACGGTCGGTTGCGATACGCCGGCCAGCGCCGCGATGTCGAACGAAGTCGGCTTGTCGCCCGACGCCATGAACCTGCCCCCCATCGCCCGGCATGGGCGTCCGTCCCGGGTGTAGCGGCGCGGCAACGGCAGCGGCAAGCGCCGTCTGAATACGTATGCTGTTCGCTTCTCAACGCCCTGCAATGGTTTCAATAGAAGGGTACGGACGAACCGGGCGAAAGAGCCGGGGAATCAACCATCGTCGGGGAGGATTGGGACATGCGGTATTCATCGCAAGCGTCGACGTGCGCCAGCTTGGCGCGCGGGGCGAGCATCACGGCATTGATCGTCGCAGGGGCGCTCGCCGGCGTCGGCACCGCCATGGCGCAGGCCACCGTGCCGACGCCGGACACGGCACAGCCCGACGCGACCGATCCGACAGCGACCCCGGCGGTCGAGGAAGAGACGACGATCACCGTCACCGGCTTCCGCGCCAGCCTGGAAAACGCCGTCGCCGAAAAGAAGAATCGCGACCAGGTCGTCGAATCGATCTCGGCCGAGGATATCGGCAAGCTGCCCGACGCCTCGATCGCCGAATCGATCGCCCGCCTGCCGGGCCTGACGTCGCAGCGCGTGTCGGGCCGATCGAACTCGATCTCGATCCGCGGCTTCGCGCCCGACTTCTCGACGACCCTGCTGAACGGCCGCGAACAGACGTCGACCGGCGACAACCGTGCGGTGGAATACGACCAGTACCCGGCCGAAATCATGAGCCAGGTGCTCGTCTACAAGACCGGTCAGGCGAACCTCGTCGGACAGGGCCTGTCGGGCACCGTCGACCTGCGCACCGTGCGTCCGCTGGAATATGGTCGTCAGGCGATCTCGATCGGCGGGCGCGGCACCTATGCCGATCTCGGCAAGCTGAACGCCGGGTCGCGCGACAAGGGCTACCGCGTCAGCGGCACCTATATAGACCAGTATGCCGACGACACGATCGGCATCGCGCTGTCGGGCAACTATCTGGACGAGCCGTACCAGATCCAGGAATTCAACGCCTGGGGCTATGCCGGTTTCAACGGTAATCAGGGCGTAATCGGCGGGTCGAAGTCGTACGTCACCTCGACGCGCCTCAAGCGCCTCGGCCTGTCGGGCACGCTGCAGTACCGGCCGGTGCCGAACCTGACGGTGACGCTCGACGGCTTCTATTCGGACTTTAACGACGACCAGATCAAGCGCGGTATCGAACTGCCGCTGGGCTTCGGGCAGGACTTCAACAGCGCGGCCAACCCGAACGGGGTGAAGCTGACCAACACGACCGCGAACAGCGACGGCTTCGTCACGTCGGGCACGTTCGGCAATGTCGAAGGCGTGGTCCGCAACGACGCGTTCGAGCGCAAGGCCAAGCTGTATTCGTTCGGCTACAACATGGCGTGGCGCGGCGACGACGGCTGGAACGCGACGCTCGACGCCAGCTATTCGAAGACCGATCGCGAAGAGATCATCCTCGAAAGCTATGCCGGCACCGGATACGGCCAGAATGTCGGCGCGAAGGACACGATTGCGTTCACCAGCGGCGCGACCGGCACGCGCTTTTCGCCCACGCTGAACTATTCCGATCCGAACCTGATCCTGCTGACCGATCCGCTCGGCTGGGGCGGCAGCAACCTGCAGGCCGGATATTTCAACGACCGGATCGTCAAGGACCGGATCGCGCAGTACCGTTTTGAGGTCGAGAAGGAACTGGACAGCTTCTTCGGCGCGGTGAAGTTCGGCCTGAACTATACCGATCGCGACAAGTCGCTGACCCCGGACGAGGCGCTACTGGCGCTGAGCGGTGGACTGCGCCAGCTGCGCATCCCGGACCAGTATGTGAAGGAGTCGACCAGCCTCGGCTATCTGGGTCTGGGGCCGATGCTGAGCTACGACCCGCGCGACCTGCTCGCCGGCGGCGTGTATTCGCTGATCCCGAACACCAGCCTCGATGTGCCCGCCAAGGCATTCCGCATCGAGGAAGACCTGATGACCATGTATGTCCAGGCGGACATCAATCAGGAGATCGGCGGATCGGTGCTGACTGGCAATATCGGTTTGCAGGCGGTCAACACCGAACAGAAGTCGTCGGGTCTCGTCGCGGCGGCAGGTGCGCTGGCTCCAACCATCCGTGGCGCGGATTACTGGGACTTGCTGCCCAGCCTCAACCTGTCGCTGCGTCTGCCCGGCGACTGGGTTATCCGTGCTGGTGCCGCGCGACAGGTACAGCGTCCGCGGCTGGACGACATGCGCGTGTCGCAGGGTTACGGTTACAACCCGCAGGAACGGATCATCACCGGCGGTGGCGGCAATCCGTTTCTCCGTCCGATCCGGTCGAACTCGTTCGATCTGACGCTGGAGAAGTATTTCGGGCGGTCGGGCTACATCGCGGCACAGGGCTTTTACAAGGACCTGAAGTCGTTCGTGTATAACCAGACGATCCCGTTCGACTATGCCGGCTTCCCGACACCGACCGGTACGCCGCCGGGCACCCCGACGCTGGGCCGCGCAGACGTGCCGATCAACGGCGAGGGTGGTAGCATCTACGGTGTCGAACTGGCCGCGACGCTGCCGCTCAACACCTTCGTGTCGTTTCTCGACGGCTTCGGCGTGACCGGCGGCGGGTCGTGGACCAAGACGCAGATCAAGCCGACCCCGACCGCGCCGGCCGAGGATATCCCCGGCTATTCGAAGTGGGTCGTCAACGGCACCGCCTATTTCGAGAAGTGGGGCTTCAGTGCCCGCGGTTCGGCGCGCTACCGGTCGACCTTCATTGGCGAATTGTCGGGCTTCGGCGGCAATCGCCAGCGTCGCCGGGCGCTGGACGAGACGATCATCGATGCGCAGATCGGCTATGAGTTCCAGAAGGGCACCGCGCTCGAAGGACTGTCGCTGTTCGTGCAGGGCCAGAACCTGACCGACGAGCGCTTCGCGACCGTCGATCCGGCGTACGACCTCGCGGTGATCGATTATCAGAGCTATGGCCGGCGCTATCTGGCCGGGGCATCGTTCCGGTTCTGACGACCCGTCTCCGCCCGCCCCGATGGGGTGGGCGGGGCTGACGCGACGGAGGCTGCAATGGCGATCGATCAGGAACCGGTCCGGCGGGTCGCCATCGTCGGTGGCGGATCGGCCGGCTGGATGACGGCGGCGGCGCTGGCGCGGTTCCTGCCGGACGGGACCCATGTCACGCTGATCGAATCCGACGCGATCGGGACGGTTGGGGTGGGGGAGGCGACGATCCCGCAGCTGCGGTTGTTCAACCAGCATCTTGGGATCGACGAGGATGATTTCGTCGCGCGCACCGGGGGCAGCTTCAAGCTGGGCATCGAATTCGCCGGATGGAACGGGCCGGACAGCCGTTACCTCCACGCCTTCGGGACGATCGGCCGCTCGCTGGGGCTGGTGCCGTTCCATCATTACTGGCTGGCGGCCGGCGGCGGCGATCGACCGCAGTCACTCTGGTCGCACAGCGCCTGCGCCATCGCCGCCGGGCAGGACCGGTTCGATCGCGACCCCGGCAATCCGCAGGCGCCGGCCGGCACGAACTGGGCCTATCATTTCGACGCCGCGCGCTATGCCGCCTATCTGCGCGAACGGGCCGAGGCGGGCGGGGTCGAACGCGTCGAAGGGCGGGTAGTCGACGTCGCTCAGGATGGTGACTCCGGACTGATTTCAGCGGTGACGCTCGACGACGGGCGGCGGATCGCGGCGGACTTCTTCATCGACTGTTCGGGGTTCGCCGCGCTGCTGATCGGGAGGATGGCGGGCGATCGCTGGGACGACTGGTCGGCGTTGTTGCCGTGTGATCGCGCGCTGGCGGTGCCGTGCGCCGCGACGCAGCCGATCACCCCCTATACTCGCGCCACCGCCCGGGGCGCAGGCTGGCAGTGGCGCATTCCGTTGCAGGCGCGGACCGGCAACGGACTGGTCTATTCCAGCGCGCACCTGTCGGACGACGAAGCGGCGGCGACGCTGCTCGGCAATCTCGACGGGGCGCCGCTCGCCGATCCGAAGCCGCTGCGCTTCACCACCGGACGCCGGCACGCGCCGTGGATCGGCAATTGCGTCGCGCTGGGGCTGGCGGCGGGGTTCCTCGAACCGCTGGAATCGACGTCGATCCATCTGGTCCAGTCGGGGATCGCGCGGCTGCTGTCGCTGTGGCCGGCGGCGACGCCGCGCGCGGCGGATATCGCCGAGTTCAACCGGCAGTCGCAACGCGAATGGCTGGCGGTGCGCGATTTTCTGATCGCGCATTATGCGCTGAACGATCGCGACGAACCGTTCTGGCGGGAGCGGCGCGCCATGCCGCTGCCCGACCCCTTACGCGAACGCATCGCCCTGTTCGAACAGTCCGGGCGGATCGTGCGCGACGAGCACGAACTGTTCGCCGAGGTGGCGTGGTTGCAGTTGTTCGTCGGGCAGGGGGTGGTGGCGAACGGCTATCACCCGCTCGCCCGCGCGTTGGCGGCTGATCGCTGTGCCCGGTTTCTCGACATGTCGCAGCAACATGTCGCCGCCACGGTCGCGCGGATGCCGACCCATGACCAATATCTGCGCGCCCATTGTCCGGCGCCCGACAAGAAGGTTGCCGCATGATCCGATCCCTGCTCCTCGCCCTGACACTGGGTTCCAGCGTGCTCCCCGCCGCCGCCCAGGATCTCCGCGCCCGCGCGCCCGAGGACGAGGTGATCTACTTCGTCCTGCCCGACCGGTTCGAGAATGGCGACCGCGCGAACGATCGCGGCGGTATGACCGGCGACCGGCTGGTCCATGGCTATGACCCTACCGCGAAGGGCTTCTACCATGGCGGCGACCTGAAGGGGCTGACCGCGCGGCTGCCCTATATCCAGTCGTTGGGGGCGACGGCGATCTGGGTCGGGCCGATCTTCAGGAACAAGCCGGTGCAGGGCGGACCGGGCAAGGAGTCCGCCGGCTATCACGGCTATTGGGTGACCGATTTCACGCAGGTCGACCCGCATCTGGGCACCAATGCCGAGTTCAAGGCGCTGGTCGATGCGGCACATGCGCGGGGGATGAAGGTCTATATGGACATCATCGCCAACCACACCGCCGACGTGATCCAGTATCGCGAATGCGCGGGGAAGACCGAATGCGTCTATCGCAGCCGCGCCGACTATCCCTATGCCGCCGGGGGCAAGAACCGGGGATTCGCCGGCGACGGCGTGCAGACGGCGGAGAATTTCGCGAAGCTGACCGATCCCGACTTTGCTTACAAGACCTTCGTTCCCGCTGCGGAGAAGGCAGTGAAGGTGCCAACGTGGCTCAACGACGTCACCTTATACCATAATCGCGGTGACACGACCTATCGCAACGAGAGTTCGACAATGGGGGATTTCGTCGGGCTGGACGATCTGATGACCGAAAATCCGCGCGTCGTGGCGGGGATGATCGACATTTTCGGCGGATGGATCGACCGGTTCGGCGTCGATGGCTATCGGATCGACACCGCGCGCCACGTGAACCCGGAATTCTGGCAGGCGTTCGTCCCGGCGATGCAGGCGCGCGCGGCGGCGCGGGGCATTCCGAATTTCCACATTTTCGGCGAAGTATCGATGCATTCCGTCGATTCAGGGGCGCTGGCACAGCATACGGTGGTCGACCGGTTTCCCGCGGTCCTCGACTTCGCGTTCCGTGAAGCGGTGGTTCAGACCGTCGCTGGCGGCATGGGTACCGATGCGTTCGAAACGCTGTTCAACGGCGATTCCCTCTATGCGAAGGGGTTCGACACCGCGCGCCAGTTGCCAACGTTCACCGGCAACCATGACGACGGCCGTTTCGCCATGGTGGTCCGCAAGGCATTTCCACAGGCGAGCGACGACGAGGTGCTGCGCCGGTTGATGCTGTCGAACGCCATGCTGCTGACCCTGCGCGGCGTGCCCACGATCTATTCGGGCGACGAACAGGGATTCGCCGGCGACGGCAACGACCAGGACGCACGGGAGGACATGTTCGCCTCGCAGGTCGCGTCGTACAACGACAACAGGCTGGTGGGCACGAAGGCGACGACCGCGACCGCGAACTTCACCCCCGGCCATCCGCTCTACCGCCAGATCGCCGGGCTGGCGAAGCTGCGCACCGCCACCCCGGCGCTGACCCGCGGGCGGCAGCTGCTGCGCGCGCGCGAGGACAAGCCGGGGCTGCTCGCCATCTCGCGCTTCGATCCCGTCAACGGCGGCGAGGTGCTGCTGGCGTTCAACACCTCCGACGCAGCGATCACCCGCAACGTGCAGGTCGATACCGCCTCCACCCGCTTCCGCGCGCTGGCCGGGCGCTGCGGCACCGTCACCGCCCCCGGTGCGATCCGCCTGACCATCCCCGCCCTTGGCTATGCGGTTTGTGCCGCGGAGACCCGATAATGACCGACGCCGCCCGCGCCATCGCCGCCGATCCCGCCCGTCCGTGGTGGCATGGCGCCACCATCTATCAGATCTATCCGCGCAGCTTCGCCGACAGCAACGGCGACGGCATCGGCGACCTGCCCGGCATCACCGCGCATCTGGATCATGTCGCGGCGCTGGGCGTCGATGCGGTCTGGCTGTCGCCGTTCTTCACGTCGCCGATGAAGGATTTCGGCTATGACGTTGCGGACTATTGCGACGTCGACCCGATCTTCGGCACGCTCGCCGATTTCGACGCGCTGATCGCCCGCGCGCACGGTCTGGGCCTGCGCATCATCATCGATCAGGTCTGGTCGCACACCAGCGACGAACATCCATGGTTCGTCGAGAGCCGGTCGAGCCGCACCAACCCCAAGGCCGACTGGTATGTCTGGGCCGATGCCAGGCCCGACGGTTCGCCGCCCAGCAACTGGCAATCGGTGTTCGGCGGCCCGGCATGGACGTGGGATGCGCGGCGCGGCCAATATTATCTGCACAATTTCCTGAAGGAACAACCGCAGCTGCACGGCCATAACGCCGATCTGCAGGAAGCGCTGCTCGACACCGCGCGCTTCTGGCTCGACCGCGGGGTCGACGGGTTCCGGCTCGACGCGATCAACTTCGCGATGCACGACCCCGACCTGCGCGACAATCCGCCGATGCCCAGCAACGGCAGGACGCGCACCCGCCCGTTCGATTTCCAGCGCAAGCTCTACAATCAGGGGCATCCGGATATCCCCGCCTTTCTCGAACGCGTGCGCGGCGTGCTTGACGGCCATGGCGGGGATCGCTTCACCGTCGCGGAGATCGGCGGCGACGATGCCACGCGCGAGATGAAGCTGTTCTGCGCGGGCGATGCGCGGCTCAACACCGCCTATGGCTTCGACTTCCTCTACGCCCCCGAACTCAGCCCGCGCGTGTTGCGCGATGCGCTGGACACGTGGGGCGAGGATGCGCCGTGGCCGAGCTGGGCGTTCGAAAACCACGACGCGCCGCGTGCGGTATCGCGCTGGCTGCCCGCCGGGGCCGATGCGGCGGCGTTCGGGCGGATCAAGATGCTGCTGCTCGCCTGCCTGCGCGGCAACATCTTCCTGTATAATGGCGAGGAACTGGGCCTGCCGCAGGTCGAGATCGCGTTCGAGGATCTGCAGGACCCCGAAGCGATCGCCAACTGGCCGCTGACCCTGTCGCGCGACGGTGCGCGGACGCCGATGCCATGGGCGGCCGATGCCGAGAATCTCGGTTTCGGTGCGGGCAGGCCGTGGCTGCCCGCCGCCGAGGCGCACCGCCCGCTGGCGGTCGACCGGCAGGCGGCGGACGCGGGTTCGCTGCTCCACTTCACCCGCCACGTGCTGGCGCTGCGCAACGGGCATCCGGCGCTGCGATCGGGCAGCATGACCATCGTCGAGGCATCCGACGCGATCTTCGCGTTCGAACGCGAGCTGGACGGGCAGCGGATGATGTGCGTGTTCAACCTGTCGAATGCGCCGGCGATGTTCGCGGCGGGCGACGGCTGGCGCGCCATCGAAATCATCGGCGACGTGGCGGGGGACCGCTTCGGCCCGTTCGCGGCGCAGGTCGCGATCCGCGACTGAGATAGCGATGTCCTCCAACCATCCCGTTTGCGCTGAGTAGCCGCTGAGCTTGTCGAAGACCCGTATCGAAGCGTCCGCGATGGTCCTTCGATACGCCGCTTCGACAAGCTCAGCGGCTACTCAGGACGAACGGCTTGGTGCGAGCGACATCCACAAGACCATACGAAGGATGAGGCGATGAGGATGATGAAACTGGCGCTGGCACTGGCCGGCATGACCGCGATGGCATCGCCGGCCTTTGCCGAGGTCGTGGCGCGCGCCGCGTCGCCCGACGGCAAGCTGACGGTGGCGGTCAGCCTCGATAACGAGGGGCGGCCGAGCTATTCGGTCGCGAAGGACGGCAAGGCGGTGCTGAACGACAGCAAGCTCGGCTTCCTGTTCACCGACGCGCCGAAGATCGAGCGCGGGCTGACGCTGGCGGGCACGAAGCGCGACCGGTCGGATTCGACCTGGACCCAGCCGTTCGGCGAATGGAAGACGATCCGCGACAACCACACCGAACTGACCGTGACGTTCCGCGAGGCGAAGAACCTGAAGCGCGAGATGGCGGTGACCTTCCGCCTGTTCGACGACGGGGTCGGCTTTCGCTACACGCTGCTGAAACAGGCGAACCTGACGACGGCCAACATCGCCGACGAGCTGACGCAATTCGCCTTTGCCGAACCCGGCACCGCATGGTGGAAGCCGGCGTTCGAATGGAACCGCGAGGAATATCTCTACAACAAGACGCCGCTGGACGCGGTCGGCACCGCGCAGACGGTGATGACGGTCAAGCTGGCCAGCGGTCGCCACGTCGCGATCCATGAAGCGGCGCTCACCGACTATTCGGCGATGAATTTGGCGCGCGCCGAGGGCACGACCTTCCGCGCGGTGCTGACGCCGGGATCGAACGGTCCCAAGGTCACGCGCGCCGCCGGCTTCTCGACCCCGTGGCGGACGATCGCCATCGCCGACGATGCGCCGGGGCTGTACGCCGCCAGCCGCATCGGGCTGAACCTCAACGAACCCAACAGGCTGGGCGACACGGCGGGCTGGATCCAGCCGGGCAAGTTCGTCGGCGTGTGGTGGAACATGATAAAGGGCGACTGGACCTGGGCGCGCGGGGCCAGGCACGGCGCGACCACGGCGAACGTCCGCCGCTATATCGACTTCGCCGCCGCCAACGGCATTCAGGGCGTGCTGGTCGAAGGATGGAATGTCGGTTGGGACGGCGACTGGCTGGGCAACGGCAACGACATGAACTTCAGCCAGCCGACCGCGGATTTCGACGCGGGCGGGCTGGCGGCCTATGCGAAGTCGAAGGGGGTGCGCCTGATCGGCCACCACGAAACCGGCGGATCGGTCAGCCATTACGACGCACAGCTCGACACTGCGTTCAAATGGGCGGCGGATCATGGCGAGCGCGTGGTCAAGACCGGCTATGTGACCGACGCCGCGCAGATCGAGCGGGTCGATGCCGACGGGTCGAAGCATCGCGAATGGCATGAAGGACAGTGGATGGTGAACCACCACCAGCGCGTCCTGAACGCCGCCGCGCGGTACAAGGTGTCGATCGATGCCCATGAACCGGTCAAGGATACCGGGCTGCGGCGCACCTACCCTAACTGGCTGAGCCGCGAAGGTGGGCGGGGCATGGAGTATAATGCGTGGGAAGGGGGCAAGAACCCGCCCGAGCATGAGGCGAACATGGTCTTCACCCAGTTCCTCGGCGGGCCGATGGATTTCACGCCCGGCGTGCTGAGCCTGTCGGGCAGCAACGGCAGCGCGATCAAGTCGACCATCGCCAAGCAGCTGGCGCTGTACGTCGTCCTGTATTCGCCGGTGGTCATGGCCGCCGATACGCCCGAGAATTATGCGCGCTATCCGGCCGCGTTCAAGTTCATCCGCGACGTGCCGACCGACTGGTCCGACACCCGCGTGCTGAACGGCGAGGTCGGCGACTATGCGACGATCGCGCGCAAGGCGGCGGGCGGCAACGACTGGTATCTGGGCGCGGTCGGCGACGAGGAAGCGCGCAGTTCGACGGTGAAGCTCGACTTCCTCGACGCCGGCAAGAGCTATACCGCCGAAATCTATCGCGACGGGCCGGGTGCCGATTACCGGACCGACGCGCGCCATTCGATCACGATCGAACAGTGGCAGGTCAAGAAGGGCGACACGATGACGCTCGCGCTCGCCCCCGGCGGTGGCGAAGCGATCCGCTTCGTGGCAGCGAAGAAACGATAAGAGATCCTCCCCGGTACGGGGAGGGGGACCGTCCGCAAGGACGGTGGAGGGGGAGGGCCCCGCAACGCAACCGTGGTGGACATGGGCAACCCCCTCCACCACCGCTGACGCGGCGGTCCCCCTCCCCGTGAATGGGGAGGATGTATGACGACCACACGCCCGACGCTCGGCTTCGCCCAGCTCTGGAACATCTCGTTCGGCTTCTTCGGCATCCAGATCGGCTTCGCGTTGCAGAACGCGAATGCCAGCCGCATTTTCCAGTCGCTGGGCACGCCGATCGATCAGCTGGGACTGATGTGGATCGCGGCGCCCCTCACCGGGCTGCTGGTCCAGCCGCTGATCGGCCATTATTCCGACCGGACGTGGGGGCGGCTGGGACGTCGGCGTCCCTATTTCCTGATCGGCGCGATCCTGTGTACCTGCGCGCTGTTCTTCATGCCCAATTCGCCCAGCATCCTCGCCGCGGCGATCACGCTGTGGATACTCGACGCCTCGCTCAACGTGTCGATGGAGCCGTTTCGCGCCTTCGTCGGCGACATGCTGGCACCCCGGCAGCGACCGGCGGGCTATGCGTTCCAGACGTGGTTCATCGGTGCGGGCGCGGTCGTCGCCAGCATCGCGCCCTATGTCCTCGAGAACGGCTTTGGCGTCAGCAACGTGGCACCCGCGGGACAGGTGCCCGATGCGGTGCGCTATGGCTTCTATTTCGGCGGCGTGATGTTGCTGATCGCCGTGCTGTGGACGGTGCTGACCGTCCGCGAATACAGCCCCGCCGAACTGGCGGCGTTCGGCGAGCAGGCCGGGGAGCCTGCCGATACCACCCCGCCGGTGATCCCGGCGCGTGGTCCGGTCTGGATCGCGGGCGGCATCGTCGTCGCAGCGCTGATCGCGTGGGCCGAGGCGGGCGGTGCGCTCGACAGCGGACGCGAGGCCTATTTCGTCGCCGCCGGCATCGCGCTGTACGGCGTGGCGCAGATGGTGTCGGCCGCGCTGGTCCGCACCGGGCGCGGCGACAATGTGCTCAGCCACATCATCGGCGACCTCGCCACCATGCCCGACACGATGCGGCGGCTGGCGCTGGTGCAGTTCTTCACCTGGGGCGCGCTCATCATCATGTGGGTCTATACGACGCCGGTGATCGCGCAGCAGGTGTGGGGGACGATCGACCCCGCCTCGGACGGTTATAACCAAGCGGGCAGCTGGGTCGGGGTGCTGTTCGCGGTCTATTCGGGCGTCGCGGCGGTCGCGGCGTTCGCGCTGCCGTGGCTGGCGCGGGCGATCGGCGCGGGGCGGACGCACCTGCTGTGCCTGCTGGTCGGGGCGGCGGCCTATGTCGGCATCTATGCGACGCACGACCGGCTGGGGATGATCGTGCCGATGATCGGCATCGGCATCGTGTGGGCATCGGTGCTGACCATGCCGTACGTCCTGCTCGCCAACGCGCTGCCGCAGCGCAAGCTGGGCGTGTATATGGGCATCTTCAACTTCTTCATCGTCCTGCCCCAGCTGATCGTCGCGACCGTGATGGGCGGGGTCATCAAGACGTGGTTCCCCGGGCAGCCGGCCTATACGATGCTGGTCGCGGCGGCGGTGATGGCGATGGCGGCGATGGCGATGCTGCGGGTGCGCGAGCCTATCCCGGCGTGACCTGCCGGGCGGGGCGGTCGATGCGGATCGTTGCCCCGTCGAGCCGCAGCTCGAACCCCGGACAATCGGGTGCTTCCCAATGTCCGGGCGTCATCGCCTGGCCATCCAGCGTCAGCCATGTCGCCCGATCGGGAATGGCGGGGTCGAACACCGCCGGCCGCGCGCGCCGCCACGCCGCCAGCTCCGCGACATGCTCCTCCAGCGCGACGTCGCGCGCGGTCCAGTCGACCCGGCCGATCGCATTGTCCTGCGCATAGGCGTTGTTGTTGCCGCGCTGGCTGCGGCCGAATTCGTCGCCGGCGGTCAGCTGGATATGGCCGCGCGTCGCGAACAGCGTCGCCAGCAGCGCGCGCAGGTCGGCGTCGCGCGCGGTGACGATGGCGGGATCGTCGCTCGGCCCCTCCACACCGTGGTTCCACGACAGGTTGTCGCCATGCCCGTCGCGATTGTCCTCGCCATTGGCGTGGTTGTGGCGATCGACGTGCGACACGAGGTCGGCGAGGGTGAAGCCGTCATGCGCGGCAAGGAAGCCGACGCTGCGGGTCGGCGATCCGAAGATGTCGCCCGACCCCATCAGCCGCGTCGCCAACGTGGCCGCACCGCCGTCGCCGCGCCAGAAGCGGCGGACATCGTCGCGATACCGGTCGTTCCATTCCAGCCAGTCGGCCGGGAAATTGCCGAGCTGATAGCCGCCGGGGCCGATATCCCACGGCTCGGCGATCATCACCCGGTCGGCCAGCAACGGATCGCCGGCGATCGCGGCGAAGATCGGGGCATCGCGCGCGAACCCCGGCGACCGGGCGATGACGGGGGCCAGGTCGAAGCGGAAACCGTCGACGCCCAGCGCGGCGAAGTGGCGCAGCGATGCGAGGATCAGGTCGCGGACCCCCGCGTCACCGGCGTCCAGCGTGTTGCCGGTGCCGGTGTCGTTGATGAGGCTGCCGTCGGGCGCATGGGCATGGCTGCGATTGTCCAGCCCGCGCAGCGACAGGATCGGGCCGTCGCGGTCGCCCTCGCCCGTGTGGTTGAACACCAGGTCGAGGATGACGCCGATCCCCGCCGCATGCAGCGTCGCGATCGTCTCGCGCAACTCGTCGATCCCTCCGGGCGCGAGGCCGGGGTCGATCGCCATCGGCACCACCGGGTTGTAGCCCCAGGCGTTGCTCAGCCCGAGCGGAGGCAGATGGCGTTCGTCGATCCACGCGACGATCGGCATCAGTTCGACCGCACCGACGCCGATCTTGGTCAGATGCGCGACGACCGACGGATGCGCCAGCGCGGCGATCGTGCCGCGCTGCGCCTCTGGCACGTCGGGGTGCAGCATGGTGAAGCCGCGCACGTTGAGTTCGTAGATCGGCCGCGCCGGGTCGATGCGCGGCGCTTCGGCCGGGACCGGCCGCATCGGGCCGGGCACGATCGCGCGCGGCACGATCGCGCGCGGCACGATCGCAGCGGTATCGGCGCCGTAGTGCGACAATATCGGATCGTAGCGAAAGCGCCGGTCGAGTTCGACGGCATAGGGATCGACCAGCAGCTTGGCCGGATCGAACCAGCGGCCCTCGTCCGGTGCCCAGTCGCCCTCGGCCCGATAGCCGTAACGCTGCCCCGGCCCTGCGCCCGGCACCTCGACCACGAACCAGTCGCCCGCGCGCCGCATCGCGACGCGGCGTTCGTCCGCGCCGTCGAACAGGCACAGCCACACCGCCGCCGCATCGCGCGCGCGGACGGCGAAGCGGGTCCCGCCGGGACAGGCACTGGCGCCCGGCGTCATGCGGCGATCAGGCCGCGATACAATTCGGCATAGCGCGCGCCGCTGCGCTTCCACGAAAAGTCGGCGCGCATCCCCTGTTTCTGCATCGTCGCCCAGCAGTCGGGCCGGGCATGGAGCGCCATCGTCCGGTGCAGCGCATGGAGCAGCCCGTCGGGCGTGACCGCGGCGAACTGCACCCCGGTCGCGACCCCCGCCGCCACCGCGGCCTCGTTCGCGTCGATCACCGTATCGGCCAGCCCACCGGTCCGCGCGACGACGGGCACGCAGCCATAGGCGAGGCCGTAGAGCTGCGTCAGTCCGCACGGTTCGAAGCGCGACGGGATCAGGATCGCATCGCCGCCGCCCTGCAACAGGTGCGACAGCGCCTCGTCATAGCCGATCCGCACGCCGATCCGCCCGGCATGGCGGGTCCGCGCCGCGACGAATGCCTGTTCGAGCGCCGCGTCGCCCGATCCGAGCAGCGCCAGCCGCCCGCCCATCGCCACCAGCGCGTCGAGGCTGTCGGCCAGTACGTCCATGCCCTTCTGCCATGTCAGCCGGCTGACGACGATGAAGATCGGGCCGTCGCCCGGATCAAGGTCGAACGCCGCTTCCACCGCGCGCTTGTTGGTGCGGCGGCGCGGCAGGGTGCGCCCGGTGTAGCGCGCCGGGAGCGCCGCGTCGGTCTCCGGCGACCAGACCGCCGGATCGATGCCGTTGACGATTCCGCTCACCCGGTCGCGGCGCGCCTCGATCAACCCTTCCAGCCCCATACCGAACTCGCCGCGGCGGATCTCCTCGGCATAGCTGGGCGACACGGTGGTGATGGCGGAGGCGGACGCGAGTCCCGCCTTCAGCAGGCCGACGCCGCCATAATATTCGACGCCGTCGAGCGCGAACGCCGCTTCCGGCAGCGCCAGCCCGGCGAACACGCTCGCGTCGTAGCAGCCCTGGAACGCGATGTTGTGGATCGTCAGCACGCTCGGCACGCTGGCCGCGTCATAGCGGAGATAGGCGGGCGCCATCGCCCCCTGCCAGTCATGCGCGTGGAGCAGGTCGAAGCCGGGGGCAAGGTCGGCGGCGGCGCGGCCGAGCGCGGCGAAGCGCCGCCAGTTGTCCGCCCAGTCGCGGCCGGTCGCGTCGGCATAGGGGCCGCCGTCGCGCGCGAACAGCTCGGGCGCATCCAGCACCAGCAGCGGATGGCCGTCGATCGTGCCACGGAGCAACCGCGCCGGCGTGCCGAGCAGGGCATCCCAGCGGCGGACGGGCTTGGCCTTGCCGAGATGCTTCACGACCGATGGATAGCCGGGCAGCAGCGTCGTCGTTTCGACCCCGTGCGGCGCCAGTGCGGCGGGCAGCGCCCCGACGACATCGGCCAGCCCGCCGGTCTTCACCAGCGGATAGGCTTCCGACGCGACCGACAGCACGCGCATCACATCCTCCCCGGCACGGGGAGGGTTTGCGTGCGTCGGCATCAAACCTCCAGCCGGTCGATCATCGGTTGCGTAATCAGGCAGATGCCGCGCTCGGTCCGCCGGAAACGATGGCCGTCGATCACCGGGTCCTCGCCGATCACCAGCCCGTCGGGGATCGTCACGCCGGCATCGACCACGCACTTCGTCAGGCGCGCACCGCGGCCGATGCGTGTCATCGGCAGGATCACCGATTCGTCGATCTGGGAATAGCTGTGCGCGCGGACCCCGGTGCTCAGCAGGCTGCGATGCACGCTCGACCCCGACACGATGCAGTCGCCCGCGATCAGGCTGGACACCGCACAGCCGCGACGTCCGTCGGCGTCGTGGACGAACTTGGCCGGCGGCGTGATCTCCGAATAGGTCCAGAGCGGCCAGCTGCGGTCGTACAGGTCCAGCTGCGGCACGACATCGGTCAGGTCGATATTCGCTTCCCAATAGGCGTCGATCGTGCCCACGTCGCGCCAATAGGCACCGGGTTCGTCGGCGGAACGCACGCACGATGCCGAGAAACGGTGCGCCTGCGCATGGCCGTGCGCGACCAGCCACGGGATCAGGTCCTTGCCGAAATCGCGGCTCGAATCCTTCGTGTCGGCATCGCGGCGCAGCTGGTCGAACAGCAACGCGGTGCGAAAGACATAGATGCCGAGGCTCGCCAGCGCGACGTCGGGCTGGCCGGGGATCGCCGGCGGGTCCTTCGGCTTCTCGACGAAATCGATGATCCGGTCGTTGTCGTCGACATGCATCACGCCGAAGCCGACCGCCTCCATCCGCGGCACTTCCATGCACGCCACCGTCACGTCGGCGCCGGTGTCGACATGCTGCTGGAGCATCAGCTCATAGTCCATCTTGTAGATATGGTCGCCTGCAAGGATGACCATATATTCGGGACCGTAGCTCTGGATGATGTCGATATTCTGGAACACCGCGTCGGCGGTGCCTTCATACCACTGGAACTCGCTGATCCGCTGGCTGGCGGGCAGGATGTCGAAGCTCTCGTTGCGTTCGGGACGCAGGAAGTTCCAGCCGCGTTGCAGGTGGCGGATCAGGCTGTGCGCCTTGTACTGCGTCGCCACGCCGATGCGGCGGATGCCCGAATTGATCGCGTTCGACAGCGCGAAATCGATGATCCGGCTCTTGCCGCCGAAATAGACCGCCGGCTTGGCGCGGGTGTCGGTCATCTCGAACAACCGGCTGCCGCGCCCGCCCGCCAGCACATACGCCATGGCGTCGCGCGCCAAAGGTTGTCCCCGCCGTTCCATCCGTCTCTCCCTGTCTTATTCTTCTGGTTCGAACCACAATGTCGCCAGCGGCGGCAGGGTCAGCAGGACCGCGCCGTCCACGCTTTCGACAACGCCCATATTGCCCATTCCGCTGCCGCCATAATCGGCCGCATCGCTGTTCAGTATCTCGCGCCAGCGCCCGCCCTGCGACACCGGCACCCGGTATCCCTCGCGCGCGACCGGGGTCAGATTGCTGACGACCAGTACCGGTGCCTCGCCCGGTGCGCGGCGTTCCCATGCGAACACCGAATTGGCCGCATCGTCGACGATCGCCCAGTGGAACCCGTCGCCCTCGCAGTCGCGTGCGTGCAGCGCGGGCGTGTCGCGGTACAGCCGGTTCAGGTCGCGGACCAGCGACGCGACGCCGCGATGCGCCGGGGCGTCCATCAATTCCCAGTCGAGCGCGCGTTCCTCCGACCATTCGCGGCGCTGGGCGAACTCCTGTCCCATGAACAGCAGCTTCTTGCCCGGATAGCCCCACATCAGCGCGTAATAGGCGCGCAGATTGGCGAATTTCTGCCAATCGTCGCCCGCCATCTTGGTCAGCAGCGATCCCTTGCCATGCACCACCTCGTCATGGCTCAGCGGCAGGACGAAATTCTCGCTGAAGGCATAGGTCAGGCCAAAGGTGATCTCGTCATGGTGATGCACCCGATGCACCGGCTCGCGCGCCATGTAGGCGAGCGTGTCGTGCATGAAGCCCATGTTCCATTTGAACCCGAAGCCCAGCCCCCCTTCGTGCGCGGGCTTCGATACGCCGGGCCACGACGTCGATTCCTCGGCGATGGTGAAGAATCCGGGATGTTCGCGGTACACCGCGCGGTTGGTGTCGCGCAGGAACGCGACCGCTTCCCAGTTCTCGCGCCCGCCATCGGCGTTCGGAATCCATTCGCCGGCTTTCCGCGAATAGTCGCGGTACAGCATCGACGCGACCGCATCGACCCGCAGCCCGTCGACATGATAGCGCTCGGCCCAGAACAGCGCGTTGTTGACCAGGAACTGCGACACCTCGCGCCGCCCGAAATTATAGATGGCCGTGTTCCAGTCGGGGTGGAAGCCCAGCCGGGGGTCGTCATGTTCGTACAGCGCGGTGCCGTCGAACCGCGCCAATCCGTGCGCATCGGTCGGGAAATGCGCCGGCACCCAGTCGAGCAGCACGCCGACCCCCGCCTTGTGCGCGCCGTCGACGAACCGCGCGAAACCGGTCGGATCGCCGAAGCGGGCGGACGGGGCATAGAGGCCGGTCGTCTGATACCCCCATGACGGGTCGTAGGGATGCTCGCTGATCGGCAGGAACTCGATATGGGTGAACCCCATGTCGATGACGTATGGGATCAGCCGGTCGGCCAGACGGTCCCATGGCAGGAACCAGCCATCGGCATCGCGCTGCCAGCTGCCGGCATGGACTTCGTAGATCGAGATCGGCACGCGACGCGGGTCGACCGACGCCCAATGCTCGCGGTGCGCCGCGTCGCGCCAGTCATGGTCGAGCGGTGCCGCGGTGCGCGACGCGGTGGCGGGGCGCAGCTCGCTTTCGAACGCGAACGGATCGGCCTTGTGCGGCAGGCGCTGTCCGTCCGGACCGATGATCGCGAACTTGTACGCCTGTCCCGGTCCCACGTCGGGCAGGAAGATTTCCCACACGCCGACATCGCCCCGCCGCCGCATCGGATGGCGCTTCGCATCCCACAAATTCCAGTCGCCGACGACGCTGACGACCTGCGCATTGGGCGCCCACACCGCGAAGTGCATTCCCTCGGCACCCTCGTGCCGGATCGGATGCGCGCCCAGCTTGTCGTGGAGGCGCAGATGCGTGCCCTCGGCCAGCAGGAAGTCGTCGGTGGGGCCCAGCACCGGGCCGAAGGAATAGGGGTCCTTGACCCACCATTCGCCCCCGCCGCCGCGGGCATAATACCATAGCGGCTGGGGCGGGGCGGCGATCGTCCCCTCGACGATGCCCTCGCCGACCGGGCGCAGCTCGCCCAGCACCTTGCCCGACAGGTCGTGGGCCAGCACCTTCTGCGCGCCGGGCAGCCATGCCCGGACGAAGGTGCCCCCCGGACCGGCATGGGGGCCGAGCAGCGAGAACGGATCGGCGTGACGCCCCGCGAGCAGTGCCGCGATGGCGTCGCCGCCGGGGCTCACATCACGTTCCAGATGTCGCGGGCATATTCGCCGATGGTGCGGTCGGACGAGAACCAGCCGACCCCGCCGACATTGCGGATCGCGCTGGCGTTCCACCCCGCGCGATCGGCCCAGCGCGTATCGACCTGCCGCTGCGCCTGCGCATAGCTGTCGAAATCGGCGGCGCACAGGAACCAGTCGCTGGTTTCGATCCCGTCGATCAGCCCGGCATAGCGGCCCGGATCGTCGTGGCTGAACACGCCGCTCTTGATCGCCGACAGCGCCTGTTGCAGCTCGCTCGACGCGGCGATCGCCTCGCGCGGGTCGTAGCCATTGGCGCGCTTCTCGGCGACCTCGTCGGCGGTCAGGCCGAAGATGACGATGTCGTCGGCCCCGACATGATCGCGAATCTCCACGTTCGCCCCGTCGAGCGTGCCGATGGTCAGCGCGCCGTTCAGCGCCAGCTTCATGTTGCCGGTGCCCGACGCCTCCATGCCTGCGGTACTGATCTGTTCGGACAGGTCGGCGGCGGGCATGACGAGTTCGGCGAGCGACACGTTGTAGTTGGGCACGAACGCCACGCGCAGCAGCCCGCGCACCGCCGGGTCGGCGTTCACCCGCCGCGCCACGTCGTTGGCCAGCTTGATGATGAGCTTGGCGTTGTGATAGCTCGACGCCGCCTTCCCCGCGAACAGTTTCACGCGCGGCGTCCAGTCCCGGTCGGGATGGCTGCGGATCTGGTCGTACAGCGCGACCGTCTCCAGCAGGTTGAGCAGCTGGCGCTTGTATTCGTGGATGCGCTTGACCTGCACGTCGAACATCGCATCGGGATCGAGCCGCACGCCCATCACCTCGCGCAGATGCTGCGACAGCCGCACCTTGTTGGCGCGCTTCACCTGCTCGAACTTCCCGCGGAAGGCCGCGTCGGCAGCGAAGGGCTTCAGGTCCGCCAGTTTCGTCGCATCGTCGAGAAAACCGTCGCCGATCGCCTCGCGGATCAGCGCCGTCAGCGCCGGATTGCTCTCGAACAGCCAGCGCCGCGGCGTGATCCCGTTGGTCTTGTTGTTGATCCGGTCGGGATACAGGCGGTGCAGGTCGGCGAACACCGTCTGCTTCATCAGGTCGGTGTGGAGCGCGGCGACGCCGTTGACGCTGTGGCTGCCGGTGAAGGCGAGGTTGGCCATGCGCACCCGCCGCTCGCCGCCCTCGTCGATCAGGCTGATCGCGGCGATCGCGCGGTCGTCCTGCCCCTGCGTCCGCGCCTCGCGCAGCATCCTGGCATTGATCGCATAGACGATCTGCATGTGTCGCGGCAGCAGCCGTTCGAACAGCGGCAGCGGCCAGCTCTCCAGCGCCTCGGGCAGCAGCGTGTGGTTGGTATAGCCGAACGTCGCCTTCGTGATCTCCCACGCGCCGTCGAAGTCGAGCGCATGGTCGTCGATCAGGATGCGCATCAGCTCGGCGACCGACACCGCCGGATGCGTGTCGTTGAGCTGGATCGCCGCCTTGTCCGACAGGGTGCGGATGTCGCCGAAATACTGGACGTGACGGCGCACGATGTCCTGGATCGATGCCGAGGAGAAGAAATATTCCTGACGCAGCCGCAATTCCTGTCCCGCCGGCGTCGAGTCCGCCGGATACAGCACCCGGACCAGCGTGTCGGCGCGCACCGACGCCGCCAGCGCGCCTTCGTGATCGCCGGCGTTGAACCGGTCGAGCCGGATCGGATCGCGCGCCCGCGCGGTCCACAGCCTGAGCGTGTTCACCCGCGCCCCGCGCCAGCCGATCACCGGCGTATCGACCGCGATCGCCTCGACGCTCTCGCCCGGCATCCAGTGGATGTCGCCATTCTCGTCGCCGACCACCTCACCGCCGAAGCCGATGCGGTACGCGCTCTCGCGGCGTTCGAACTCCCACGGATTGCCGTGCCGCAGCCAGTTTTCGGGCAGTTCCACCTGCCACCCGTTGTCTATCCGCTGCCGGAACATCCCGTTCACATAACGAATCCCATAGCCGTACGCCGGCAGGTCGAGGCTCGCGAGGCTCTCCATGAAGCACGCCGCCAATCGCCCGAGGCCGCCATTGCCGAGCGCCGCATCGGGC
This sequence comes from Sphingomonas sp. 2R-10, assembly GCF_030062225.1. Lineage (NCBI taxonomy): Bacteria > Pseudomonadati > Pseudomonadota > Alphaproteobacteria > Sphingomonadales > Sphingomonadaceae > Sphingomonas > Sphingomonas sp. 2R-10. Next base: position 108,202 of record NZ_JASCXF010000005.1, on the reverse strand, counting down.
TCCTCGCCCTCCAGATCGGCGAGATCGACGCCGAGCGACGCCAGCGCCTCGCGCACCTCGCCGGTGCGCGACAGGTTGGCGATCGCATCGCGGAGCAGCCGGCCGATCAGGAATTCTAGGCTGAGATAATAGACCCGCTTGGCCCCGGCGGCATGGGCCTCCTTGCTCGACGCCATCCAGCGTTCGATGATGTCGTTGCGCACCGTCAGGATCGTCGCCGCCAGCCAGTCGTGCGGCAACGCGGCCTGACGGTCCTTGCCGATGCGGTGGATCAGCGTGTCGATAATGGCTTCGGCGAGCGGCGGCGCAGGCGGTGCAACGGCAAGGGCAGGCTGGGTCACGCAGGTTCCTCAATGGGATCGCGCACGACAGTATCGATTGTCGAACGCATGTCACGCGCAATACGTATGCGTGAACCGCGTCGTTCCGGTGACGTCGTAAAAGGATTGCGGTGTGTCGCCGTTACAATCCGTGCCGCCTTGCCCAATCGAGGAACAGCCCGGTCCATGGCGCCGGCTTGCCGTCCAGCGTGACGCCGAAGCCGTGGCCGCCGATCTCGGGCAGATAGGCCTCGGCCGGCACCTTCGCCCGGCGCAGCGCCGCAAGCAGCGCGAGGCCGTTGTCGACGCTGACCACCCGGTCGTCGATCGCATGGGCGATGAAGGTCGGCGGGCTGGCGGCGCCGATGCGCGCGTCGGTGCGATAGCGGGCGGCGCGATCGGGCGCGGGGTCGCGGCCGAGCAACTGTTCCTGCGATCCCCGGTGCGTGCCCGCCACGCCCATCAGCGCGACCGGATAGAGCAGGGCGGCGGCGCGCACGCCAAGCGGCTGGGCATCGGCGGCGTCGACCGCGCGATAGGTCTCGTCCTGCCGATAGGCGAGCATCGCCGCGAGGTGTCCGCCGGCCGAAAAGCCCATTACGCCGATACGGTCGGTGGCGACGCCGTTGGCCTTCGCCTCCGCCTTTATCAGCCGCAGCGCGCGCTGTGCGTCCTGTAGCGGGGCGTCGGGACCGGCGGCCCACGGATCGCCCGGCAGGCGATATTTCAGCAGATAGGCGTGGTATCCGCGATCGGCGAAGAATTGCAGCAGCGCCCGCCCGCCGTTGCCGACCGCGACGCGCAGATAGCCGCCGCCGGGGATCAGCAGGATCGCCGCGCCGTTGGGTCTGGCCGGCGCGATATGCGCGATGGTCGGCGTCCGGACATGGAGGAAGGCGGTGTCGTCCCTGGGGCCGGTCGGCGAACGCGGAATTTCCTGTTCGGGGGCGGTGACCTTCTCGCCCCCGGGCGCGGCGCCGGGCCAGATCGGGCGGAAGGAGAGGGGGACCGAGCCGGGCTGTGCGAAGGCGGGGAGGGCGGTGGCGATGCCGAGCGCCGCCGTCATGCCGAGCAGGGTGCGGCGGGCCAGTGGACCCGTTCCCGCCCAACCGTATCCCCGCGCAGGCGGGGATCCAGGGCAGGGGGCGCTGCCGTCCGGTCTGCCGGGCTCTGGATCCCCGCCTGCGCGGGGATACGGATTGTCGTCGTTCACCGACATGCCGTACTACCCAGCGGTGCCGTCCGCGTCAGGTCGGGCCGCACCTTCGCCACCTTCGTCGCGACCGGCAGGCCGGTGCGGGCGAGGTCGGCGGCGATCAGTTCGGCCACGCCGCGCGCGCCCAGTTCGCTGAAATGGGTGTCGTCGGCAATGCCGTCCCTGAACCCCGGCCAGCGGCCCGTGGGATAGTACAGGAACAGCGCCCTCGACGGCTCGACCCCCGCCGCATCGACCCACGCACGCGACGACGCCTCGAGGTCAATCAACTGCGTGCCCGTCGTCGCGGCGATATCGCGCACCACCGCCGACCATGCGGCGAAGTCGGCCTTGGTCTTGCCATCCGCCCCGAACGAGCGACGGGCGACCGGCGTGATGAGGATCGGCGTCGCGCCATGCCCCTTGGTCTCCCACACCATCCGGAGCAGGTTGTCGCGGTAGAGCGTGGCGGCCGGCGCATAGCGTTCGGGCTTGTTCTGGCTGGCGTCGTTGTGACCGAACTGGATCAGCACGACATCGCCAGGCTTGATGTCGGCCATGATCCGGTCCCATCGCCCCTCGGCGATGAAGCTCTTGGTCGATCGCCCGCCCATCGCGCGGTTCTCGACCTTCACGTCGCCGGTCAGGCCGCAGGGCAGCATCTGCCCCCAGCCGGTCTGGGGATAGCGATCCTGCTTGTAAGTCTGCGCGGTGGAATCGCCGGCGATGAAGATGGTTTCGGCCACGGCAGGCGCTGCAGCAGCCGTCAGCATCAAACCGGCCGTCATCATGCGAACAGCGCCGCGCCACACCCCGCCGTACACCGGCGAAGGCCAGGGTCCAGTCGGCAAGGCAATCGAAGGGCGAGCTACGTTCCCCAACTGGACCCCGGCCTGCGCCGGGGTACGGGTCAGGGCGGAGGACACGCCCGTCACTGGAGGTTCACGAACATGCCGCCATCGACCAGCAGCGCCGCGCCGGTGACATAGGCCGCCATGTCGGAGGCGAGGAAGACGATCGGCCCGACCATGTCCTCCGGCTGCCCCAGCCGGCCAAGCGGCACGCGGCTTTCCATATATTTTCGCTTCCCCTCGTCGGCGAGGTCGTCCTTGTTGATCTCGGTCAGGATCGTGCCCGGCAGCACCGAATTGCAGCGGATGCCGTGCCTGCCCAGCGCGATCGCGGTCGACTGCATCAGCGAATGCACGCCCGCCTTGGTCGGGGTGTAGTGCGTCTGATATTCGCCGCCGACCAGCGCCGAGATCGACGATACCGCGACGATCGCGCCGCCATCGCCCTGCTCGACCATCTGCTTCGCTGCCGCCTGACACATGTAATAGGCGCCGTGCAGGTTGACGCGCAGCGTGCGCTCCAGCGTCACGGCCGGCATGTCGAGGAAGCTGTGGAACGGGCAGATGCCGGCGTTCGACACCATCACGTCGATCCGGCCGAACCCGGCCACCGCCTTCGCGACGAAGTCGGTCGCGGTCGCGGCTTCGGCGACGTCGCCCTTGATCGCGAGGCCGCGCTGGCCGGTCGCCTCGATCGCGGCGATACAGGCATCGGCATCGGCATCGCGGCTGTGATAGTTGATGACGACGTTCGCGCCATGCTGCGCCGCGCCGATCGCCGCCGCGCGGCCGATGCCCGTCGATGCGCCGGTCACCAGCACCGTCTTGCCTGCCAATAGCTTCATCGCGTTCCTCGTCCTATCGTTTGCGACGCTTTTGCAGCGCCTGTGTTTCCGGGGACCAGCCGAGGTCGCGGCTGATCCGTTCGGCCGTGCCGCGCACGTCGCCGCTGAGCGCGGTCATGCGGGCGTCGTCCATATATTGCGCGGCGCTCGACACGCTGATCGCGCCGACGATCCGGCCCGACGCATCGCGCACCGGCGCGGCGACGCAGCGTATCAGGTCCTCGTTCTCCTCGAGGTCATAGGCGTGGCCGCCCGCGACATAGCCGCGCATCCGGTCGATCCACGTGTCGAAGTCGGGGCGTCGGGTGCCCGGCGGATGCTCCGCCTCGAAGATTTCGATCCAGCGTTCCTCGGTATCGTCGAGCAGCAGCGCCTTGCCGAGCCCGGTCGACGACAGCGGCTGGCGGTCGCCGATCCGGCTGGAGATATCGACCCGCCGCCGTCCCGGGATCTTGTCGAGATACAGCGCGAGGTTGCTGTCGAGCCGGCCGAAATGGACCGTATCCTCGGTCTGCGCCGCCAGTTCCTCGATCCGCGGCCGCGCGATCTGGACGATGTCGGCCTGCCCCTGCGCGAGGAAGCCGAGCTGCAACAGCTTGGGGCCGAGCAGATAGCCCTCGCGGGGCAGGAAGGTCAGGAAGCCGCGATCGATCAGTGCGTTGGCGAGGCGGTGCGTCGTCGACCGCGTCAGCCCCATGCGCTGCGACAGTTCGGCGAGCTTCACCGGGCCGTCGATCACCTGGTCGAGCAGGTCCAGCCCACGCACCAGCGTCTGGCTGCCCTGCGCCTTGCCCGCGGCCTTGCCTTCGGGTTCGGCGCCGTCCGGCGATTCTTCATTTGACGGTATCTGTCTCATCTAGTAGCATCCTATCCCATAAAGTGAGAAAGTAAACCAGTCGGAGCGGATGTTCGCGGGTTTTCCGCACGGGGGTTCCCAACCGGTTTCAGACCCTGTGACGCGCGTTCCATATCATAGGATGGGACGCTGCCATGGGGATTTCGGACGACAGTCGGCGGCGGGCGGGTGCCCGTTGCCTTGAACGAAGGTGATGGCGATGAAGGCGGCGCTTCCCAGGATCAAACACGTCCGCGCGTTCACCGTGCGCGGCGGCGGGGCGGACTATCACGACCAGCAGGGCTATCACTGGATCGACGATCACATCGCGACACCGATGAGCCGCTATCCCGAATATCGTGCATCGCGGCAGAGCTTCGGCATCAACGTGCTGGGCACGCTGATCGTCGAGATCGAGGCGGAGGACGGCACGATCGGCTTCGCGGTCACGACCGGCGGCGAACCCGCCTGCTTCATCGTCGAAAGGCACCTCGCCCGCTTCCTTGAGGGCCGCAGTCCGACCGAATACGAGAAGATCTGGGACCAGATGTATTTCTCGACTCAGTATTACGGGCGCAAGGGGCTGGTGGTGAACGCCATTTCGGGCGTCGACCTCGCGCTGTGGGATCTGCTCGGCAAGCTGCGCGACGAACCGGTCTACCAGATGCTGGGCGGCGCGGTGCGCGACGAACTGCAGTTCTACGCCACCGGCGCGCGGCCCGATCTCGCCAAGGAGATGGGATTCATCGGCGGCAAGATGCCGCTGCACCACGGTCCGGCCGAGGGCGTCGAGGGGTTAGGCAAGAATATTGCAGAACTCGCCGAGATGCGGTCGCGCGTCGGGCCGGACTTCTGGCTGATGTGGGATTGCTGGATGGCGCTCGACGTCGACTACGCCACGCGCCTCGCCCATGCCGCGCACGAACACGGCCTGAAATGGATCGAGGAAGCGATCAGCCCCGACGACTATTGGGGCTATGCCGAACTGAAACGCAACGTTCCCAAGGGGATGCTGGTCACCACCGGCGAGCATGAGGCGACCCGCTGGGGCTTTCGCATGTTGCTGGAGATGGATTGCTGCGACATCATCCAGCCCGATGTCGGCTGGTGCGGCGGCGTGACCGAACTGCTCAAGATTTCGGCACTGGCCGATGCGCGCGGCAAGCTGGTCGTCCCGCACGGGTCGTCGGTCTACAGCTACCACTTCGTCGTCACACGCCACAATTCACCCTTTGCCGAGTATCTGATGATGGCCCCCGAAGCCGATCATGTGCAGCCGATGTTCCATCCGCAGTTGATCGGCGAACCGATTCCGGAGAACGGGCGGATGCGGACCAGCAAGCTCGACGCACCCGGCTTCGGGGTCGAGCTGAACCGCGACCTGACCATGCACCGCCCCTTCGAACAGTGAGAGAGCGACTTCCATGAAATTCTGCCGCTACGGAACCCAGGGTAACGAAAAGCCCGGCATCGTCGATGCGAATGGCCAGATCCGCGACCTGTCGGGCGTGGTCGACGACATCACCGTCGACAGCATTGCCGGGCTGAACGTCGATATCGACAGCCTGCCGGTCGTCGATGGCACCCCCCGCTATGGTGTGCCGGTCAGGGGCATCGGCAAGATCGTCGCGATCGGCCTGAACTATGCCGACCACGCCGCCGAATCGAACCTGCCGGTCCCGGCCGAACCGATGATGTTCATGAAGGCGCTGTCGTCGTTGACCGGTCCGAACGACGAGGTGATGATCCCGCGCGATTCGACCCACACCGACTGGGAGGTCGAACTGGCCGTCGTGATCGGCAAGACCGCGCGCTACGTGTCGAAGGAGGACGCACTGTCCCACGTCGCGGGCTTCGCTATCGCCAACGACGTGTCGGAACGCTTCAACCAGAAGCAGCGCGGCAGCCAATGGTCGAAGGGCAAGGGGCATGACAGCTTCTGCCCGGTCGGCCCGTGGCTGGTGACCCCGGACGAGGTGGGCAACCATCAGGACCTGGCCATGTTCCTCGACGTCAACGGGGAGCGGATGCAGACCGGCAATACGAAGACGATGATCTTCGACGTGGCCGAACTAATTTCCTACGTCAGCGAATATATCACGCTGTATCCGGGCGACCTGATGATTACCGGCACCCCGCCGGGCGTGGGCGAGGGCAAGAAGCCGAACGCGATCTACCTGAAGGCGGGCGACACCATGAAGCTCGGCATCGCGGGCTTGGGCGAACAGAACCAGCAGGTCGTTGCATGGCGCAACCTAGGCGATGCGGTGCTCGGATGAGCTATTCGGGGCGGTTCGCCGGGCGCAATGCGATCATCACCGGTGGCGCGTCGGGCCTCGGCCTGGCGGTGGCCGAGCGCATCGTCGCCGAAGGGGGGCAGGTGTCGGTATGGGACCTGAACCCCGCGCTGGAGGAAAGCTGCCAGCGCGCCGGGCTGCACGGCGTCCGCCTCGACGTGTCCGACGCGGCGGCGGTCGCCGCCGCCGCGCAGGAGAGTGTCGCCGCGCTGGGCAAGGTCGACATCCTGATCTGTTCGGCCGGCATCACGGGCGCGACCGTCCCGGTCCACGAATTTCCGATCGACAGCTGGTTGCAGGTCGTGAACGTCAACCTGAACGGCGTGTTCTACTGCAACCGCGCGGTGGTGCCGCACCTGCTGGCGAACGGCTATGGCCGGATCGTCAACGTGGCCTCTGTCGCGGGCAAGGAAGGCAATCCCAACGCCAGCGCCTATTCCGCGACCAAGGCGGGGGTGATCGGCTTCACCAAGTCGCTGGGCAAGGAACTGGCCGGCAAGGGCGTGATCGCCAACGCGCTGACGCCTGCCACCTTCGAAAGCCCGATCCTCGCGCAGCTGCCGCAGAGCCAGGTCGACTACATGCGCTCGAAGATCCCGATGGGGCGGCTGGGCGAGGTCGACGAAAGCGCGGCGATGGTGTGTTTCATGGCCAGCGAAGAATGCAGCTTCACCACGGGATCGGTGTTCGACACCTCGGGAGGGCGGACGACGTACTGACGTCCCCCCCCCCCCCGAAACCCGCTTGCTTCGAGCGGAGGTTCGAGCTTGTCGAGAAGGTATGCCTCAAACAGGTTGTTCTCGACAGGCGCTTCTCGACAAGCTCGAAGCTGCTCGAACCGACCGGGTGGGGGTCAGGCGTGGCAGGGCGAATGAGAGGCGACAGTCATGAACAAGCTCCCCTTCGTCGACGCCCATGTCCACCTGTGGGACCTCGACCATCTCCGCTATCCGTGGCTGACCCCGCCCTTCGACGATGACGGACCCAATGGCTCGGTGGAGTCGATCGCAAAGACATACCGGCTGGCGGATTACCGCGCCGATGCCGGCGACTGGGACGTTCGGGGCATCGTCCATGTCGACGCCGGTGCCACCCCCGACGCCGCGCTCGACGAAACCCGCTGGCTGCAGGCGATGGCCGACCGCGAAGGATTGCCTAACGCAATCGTCGCCTTCGCCGACCTGTACGATCCGGACGTCGACACGTTGCTGGCGGCGCACGCCGCGCATCGCAACGTCCGCGGCATCCGCCATATCGTCAACTGGCACGCCGATCCGCGCCGCACCTATACCCCGCGTGACGTTACGCGGGACGGAGCCTGGAGCAGGGGCTATGCCCGGCTCGCGGCGCAAGGCCTGAGCTTCGACCTGCAAGCCTATCCCGGCCAGTTCGCCGGCCTTGCCGAACTGATCGAGCGGCATCCCGAGACTCCGGTGATGGTGAATCACATGGGCATGTGCGTGCCGGGCGAGGAAGCCGAATGGCGCGACGGGCTGACCGCGCTTGCGCGCCTGCCGCATGTCGCGATCAAGCTGTCGGGGGTCGGTTTTACCCATCGGCGGTGGACGCTCGAACAGGCGCGCGGGCTGGTGCTGACGGCGATCGACCGGTTCGGCACCGACCGGGCGATGGTGGCGAGCGATTTCCCGACCGATAAGCTGTTCGGCAGCTTCGCTGCGACGCTCGGCGCCTATGCCGCGATCACCGCCGATTTCACCGATGCCGAGCGGCGGGCGCTGTTCGCAGGCAACGCCAACCGGCTCTACCGTATGGGGCTGAAGCTCTGACGATGTAGGACACCGACCGAAACCGTTCGTCCTGAGCACGAACGGTCCGATCTGGTCCTGTCGCCCGTCAACCGGCGTTCGCCGCCGCCACCGGATTATTGCCCCACAGCCGATCGTAACGCCAGCCCGACAGGTCCTCTACCACCGCGCGATGGTGCGGCTCGGGCGGGGCGGGGTCCCCGGCGCGCAGGCGTTCGATCTCCGCCATCAGGATGGCGTGGGTGGCCGGGTCAAGCCGGAAGCGCAGCGACACCAGCACGCCCGCCGCCAGCACGCCGAGCGTCCCGATCCCCATCAGCGCGGCGATGGTGTTCACTGCTTGCGGCGTCTGCGTTTCGGCGCCGGATATGAAACCGCCCGCCTGGATGATGAGGCCGACCCCGGCCACCGCCGCCGCCTGCGTCGCCTTGCGTACGAAGGTCATGACGCCGGCGAAGCTCCCCTCGCGCCGCTGGCCGGTCACGATCTCGTCGACATCGGCCATGTAGTTGTAGGTCGCCCACGGGATGTAGTTCAGCGCGCCGCGGCCCAGCCCGGCCAGCGCGATGGCGAGGTAGATCAGCGGACTGGTCGCGGTCACGCCGCCGCTCCACAGCGACAGCAGCACGACGACGCCCAAGCCGAACAGCAAGGCGGCCACGCGGTAGGCGAAGGCCGGCGACGCCCTGAGCGCGACGTTGATCGCGATCACCACCGCGACGAACTGGACGATATACATCGTGCCGAGCAGCCCCGACGCCATCGCCGTCGTTCCGGCCAGCGCGAAGATCACGAAGAAGGTGAAGGCTGCGTTGAAGATGTCCTGGCTGATATAGCCGCCCAGATACATGCCGAGGTGCAACCGGAACGCCCGGATGCGCATCGTCGAGAACAGGTTGCGATAGAGCGCACGGAACGCCGATCCGATGCCCGCACCCTGCCGCCCCGCCACGACCGGCGGCAGCGGGCGTTCCCAGCTGAAGCGATACAGGAACCCCGCCGTCGCCATGAACAGCGCGGCGAAGATCAGCCCCATGTAGAAGAAGGTCGAGGCACTGTCGCGACCGAGATAGTTGATGAGCCACAGCGGCAGGAACCCGGCAAGGATCGCCGCAGTCTGCCCGAACAGGATGCGGAATCCGGCGAACTTCGCCTTTGCCCTGTAGTCCGACGACATTTCGGCGGCCAGCGTCTCGTATGGAATGATGACCATCGCATAGACCAGCTCGAAGCCGACATAGCTGACGAGATAGTACCAGAACGACATGCCCGGCAGCCACATCAGCGCGAAGCTGGGCAGAAGAGGGATCGCCGCGAGGATGAAGAACCGTCGCCGTCCGAAGCGGCGGCCGAGCGCGGTATGGCCGAAATGGTCGGAGACATAGCCGATCAGCGGCGAGGCGACCGCGTCGAGGATGCGCGCGACCGCGAAGATCATCGCCGCCTGTCCCGCGCTCAGCCCGCAGAACTGGGTGTAGAAGATGAGCACCCAGCCGGAGATGACCGCCATCGATCCCGCGCCCAGCACGTCGTTCGATCCATAGGCGAGATAGTTTATCAGCCGGACCGGACGTTTGGCTGGCGGGGCGGATGTCACGCTTGCGCTCTCCCTTCGCACCGTCCGGGCTTGTCTGTGCCGGGCTGTCATGCTCAATATGTGGTTCGATATCATACTATGTGGAACATCCACAAGCGCCGAGGACTGGACCGATGCGGATACCGACCCTGTTGAGTGCCATCGCGCTGCTGATCGGCAGCGTACCGGCGGCGTCGCGTCCGGCGGCGGAATGGATCGACCGGCTGACCGGCCACCGCGTCATCCGGATCAGCACGCAGGCCGACAGCACCAGCCTGTATTTCCATCAGAACAGCTATACGCCGCAGGGCGATCGCATGGTCGTCAGCGTGCCCGGCGGCATCGCCACCGTCGACCTCAAGACGTGGGAACTCAAGCCGCTGGTATCGGGCAAGGGGATCACGCTGCTGTTCACCGGACGCCGGACGCGTACCGCTTATTACGCGACGCAACTGCGCAACGACGGCAGCGGGCCGTCAGCGGTCTTTGCGGTCGATATCGACAGCGGGCGGACGCGCAAGGTCGCCGACGTGCCCGGTGGATCGATCGGATCGATCAATGCCGACGAGACGCTGTTGCTGGGGCAGGTGGCGCTGGGTACGGGAGCGCTGCGCCCCGACGGTACGCGGCCGGACGACGCCCAGGCCCCCGGCCGCGTCGTCGGGCCGGGCGAGGCCGATTACCGCGCCACCCGCGCCGATGGCACCCCGTACAGCTTCGCCGAAGCGAAGGAGCGCCGGCTGGACGAGCGGCTGGAGGCCGGCATCCCGATGGAGATCTTCACCATCGACCTGCGTACCGGCCGGCGCCGGGTCGTCACCGCGTCCACCGACTGGCTGAACCATATCCAGTTCTCGCCCACCGATCCGCAACAAATCCTCTATTGCCACGAAGGACCGTGGCACAAGGTCGACCGCATCTGGGCGATCCGTGCCGACGGGACGGGCAAGCGGCTGCTCCACACCCGGACCATGAACATGGAGATCGCCGGTCACGAGTTCTTCTCGATGGACGGCAGGACGGTGTGGTACGATCTGCAGACGCCGCGGGGTGAGGTGTTCTGGCTGGCGGGGGTCGACCTCGCGAGCGGGCGGCGACATTGGTACAAGGTCGATCGCAACCAGTGGTCGGTCCATTACAACCAGCTGCGCGACGGCCGGCGGTTCTCCGGCGACGGCGGCGACGGCGAGATGGTCGCCCATGCGCCGGACGGCAAATATCTCTACCTCTTCACGCCGCAGGCCATTCCGGATGTGGCGGATATCCACGCGGCGAACGCCGACCGGCTGGTCGTACCGGGGACGCTGGGGGTGGAGAAGCTGGTCGACATGCGCCGCCACGATTATCGGCTCGAACCCAACATGACCTTCACGCCCGATGGCAAATGGGCGGTGTTCCGCGGCAATTTCGAGGGCGCGACGCACATCTACGCGGTCGAACTGGCGAAGGCGGCACGCTGACCGGCGTCAGTCGGGCAGCATGCCCGTCTGGCGCAGCGCCTCGCCCAGCGCCAGCGCGGCGGCGGTGGCGAGGTTCATCGAGCGTACCTCGCCACGGATCGGCAGGCGCAGCGACACGTCGCAGCGCGCCGCGACCTCCGCCGGCACGCCCGCGCTCTCCTTGCCGAACAGCAGCACGTCGTCGGCGGCGAAGGCGAAGTCGTAGGCCGATTGCGTCGCCCGGGTCGTGAACAGGATCCTGCGTGGCCGGCCGGTCGCCGTCTCGAACGCGGCGAAGTCGGCATGGCGGGTCACGGCGACATGATCGATATAGTCCATCGCCGTCCGCCGCACGCGCCGATCGTCCCAGGCGAAGCCCAGCGGCTCGATCAGGTCGACGTCGACGCCCAGACAGGCACCCAGCCGCAGGATGGCACCGACATTGCCGGCGATTTCCGGTTCGTAAAGCGCGATACGCATCGCCGCTGCTTGGCGTGTCGGCGGGTCCCGCGCAAGCGCGGCGGTTGCCACCACCTTTGGCTGGTGGGCCGGCCGGTAGAAAAACAGTATTGAACGGAATGGTTTGCCGATCGTTCTCGCGGTCACGCGATCGTGCAGGAATGGGATCTCCACGCGCAGGACGGGGAAGTTTGAATGAGCGACATGGCGGCCGATGACTACGGCACAGTCGTTTGAGCGGCGGCAACGCCATCGCGATCTGCATCCCGGCGCGTGATGAAGCGGCGCGGTTGCCACGGCTGTTCCACGCGCTCGAAAACCTCATCGACCCGCCCGGGGCCACGGTGTTCGTCTGCCTGTTGCTCGATGGTTGCACCGACGCGAGCAACGCGCTGGCAGATGGATATCGCGCACGGTCGCGACACGGCGTGTCGGTGGTGGCGGTCGAGCGCGGGCCGTCCAATGCCGGTCGCGCGCGCGACCGGGCGATGCGCGGCGGGATCGCGGCGGCGGGAAACGATGCGATCCTGTTGACGACCGATGCCGACAGCATGCCGTCTCGCGACTGGCTCGCAGCGATGGTCGCCGGGCTCGGCCACGCAGACCTCGTGACCGGCGACGTGGTCCGTGCCCGGCACGGCACCATGGCCGAGCAGGATCGGATCGAGGACTATTACGCCCGGTTGTTCGCCCTGCGGCGCGAGGTCGATCCCGTCGCGTGGGAGGCGGTGCGGACGCATCATCATGCCAGCGGGGCCAATATGGCGCTCCGCGCGGCGACCTATCGCGCGCTGGGCGGGTTCGCTCCGGTCGAGCGCGGCGAGGATGCGCGGCTGGTCGACGATGCGGCGCGCGCCGGGTGGCGCGTGCGGCGCGATGCGGCCAGCGTCGTGGTGACGTCCGACCGGCGAATCGGGCGGGCGCAGGGCGGGCTGGCGACGATGCTGCGGGAGATCGACCGGCGCGGACTGGACGGCGTCAGCGTCGCGCATCCGGCCGACCAGCTGTGGCAATATCGGATGCAGGCGATGGCACGGGTGAGCTTCGGCGGTTCGCTCGGGCCGCTCGCGGTGCGGTTGGGGCTGCCGATCGATCATCTGGTCGGGGTGGCGCGCGATTGCCCCAATGCGGAGGCGTTCGCGATGCGCGTCGTCCCGGTGCCGCCCGGTGGCATGCGGTCGGTCCCGTTCGTGACGGCCGAAGCCACGCTGACCGCGCTGACCGCGACAAGGGAGGCGGCGGCGTGAGCGATATGCGGCAACGGCTGGTGTCGCTCGGCCGGCAGCTGGATGCCCCGGCGGACCCGTGCGACGCGGTGGCGATGCTGCGCCTGTTGCGCACGCTGTACGCCGTCGGGCGCGACGACCTGCCGCTGGGCCGGCTGTTCGAAGGGCATGTCGATGCGATGCAGATCGTGTCGCGCTACGGATCTGCGCAGCAGGAGGCGGCGCTTCCGGAGAACGCGGTGCTCGGCGTCTGGAATGCCGACCTGCCCGGCGACCCGCTGCGGCTGGACGGCGACCGGCTGATCGGCGGCAAGAGTTTCGCCTCGGGTGCAGGCATCCTGAGCCATGCACTGGTCAGCGTCGATGCCGACGGCGGGCGGCAGTTGCTGTTGCTCGACCTTACGCACACCCCGCCGGCGATCGACCGGTCCTTTTGGCGGGTGGTCGGGATGCAGCGGTCGGAGACGCATCAGGTGCGCTGGGCGGGCGCTGCGATCGGTGCGGACGAGCGCGTCGGGCAACCGGGCGACTATGTCCGCGAACCATGGTTCAGCGGCGGCGCGTTGCGCTTCGCGGCGGTGCAGGCGGGCGGGATCGCCGGACTGGTCGATGCGACGCGCGATCATCTGGTCGCGACCGGCCGCGCCGACGATCCGCACCAGGCGGGGCGGCTGGCGCGGCTCCATGCGCTGGGCATGACGGCTGCCGATGCCGTGCGCCGTGCTGCCGAGGGCTGGTTCGGGGATCAAGCGGCGCGGTTGCCGCTGGTTTCGGCGGCGCGGGTGGCGGTCTATGCGGCGGGTGGCGAGGCGGTGCTGGTCGCGCAGGAAGCGGTTGGCGTTTCCGCGCTGTTCGTCGACCACCCGCTGGCGGCGAAGCTCACCGACCTGTCGGTGTATCTCCGCCAGCCCGGCCCCGACGCCCAGCGGATGCGGGTCGGTGCAGCGGTGGCGGCGGGCGTGCTGGACGTTCGCCTGTGATCCGCTCGCTGCTGGTCGTTGCGCCGCATCCCGACGACGAGACGATCGGCGCCCATGCGCTGATGGCGCGGCTTCGACGGCGCGGCGTCGCGGTGCAGGTGGTGATCGTCAGCGACGGGGCGGGCTCGCACCGCAACAGCCCGCGCTGGCCTGTGCAACGTCTGGTCCACGAGCGGCAGCGCGAGAGTCGGCGGGTGTTGCGGCGGATCGGGATCGGGGCCGGTGAGGTCCGGTTTCTCGGATTGCCCGACGGAGAACTGCTCGCGCATGGTCCCCTGGTACGACGCGCCATCGGGCGGCAGATCCGCCGGCTGGCCCGCCCGGCGATGGTGCTGACGCCGTCGTTGCAGGACGACCATCCCGACCACCGGGTGGTCGCAGCCGCGGTGCGGCGGCAGGGCGGGGTGCGCCGGCTGACCTATCCGGTGTGGCCGGCGGGGCAGCGGTTGCCGGGCGCACGGCCGATCCGGTTGAGTGGGCAGGAGCGGTTGATGAAGTGCCGCGCGATCCGCAACTATCATACACAGACCGGACGGATCACCGACGACCCGTCGGGCTTCGCGATGACCGCACGGCAGATCGCGGCATTCAGCCGGCCGCAGGAAGTCTTTGCCGAGGCGCGCGCGTGAGGCCGATCGGCCTCGACGGGTTCGAGGCGACCTTCGCCGCCGATCCCGACCCGTGGCGCACCTTCGCGGACCGCGACGAAGCGATCAAGCGGCAGGCGATCCTGCACGGGATCGGGGCGGGGCCATGGGGCCGGGTGCTGGAGCTTGCCGCCGGAAACGGGTCGAACAGCGTGGCGATGGCGTCGCGCGCGCTGCGGCTGGACGCGACCGAAGCGACGGAGAGCGGGACGCGGCTGGTGGGCGCGGCGCTGACGGCGCACGCACCGCGCGCACGGGCGCTGCGATTGGCGGTGCCCGCACGATTGCCGCGCGAACGCTACGACGTCGTCGTGGTGGCCGAGCTGCTCTACTATCTGTCGCCGCGTGCGATGGGGCAGGTCGCGCGCGATGTGGCGGCGGTGCTGCGGCCGGGCGGCGTGCTGGTGCTGGCGCATCACCGGATCGATTTCCACGATTTCGCGCAGCATGCCGCGCACCTGCATCGCGGCTTCCTGACGGCCAGCGGTGCCGCGTGGCGATGCCGGATGGTCCATCGCAACCGGCGCTGGCGGGTGGAGGCGTGCCGCCGGGCATGAGCGCTCGAGATCGTGTTCGAGGTCGCGGGCGAACTGTTTCATGTTTCCGGCGTGTATCGCGCGCAGGCCATTGTCGGCGGCCGGCGGCTGCGGCAGGTTGGGCCAAACCAGTCCGGAGCCCGATGATGAAGCGCCTGTTCCTGTCGACCCTGTTGCTGTCGGTGTCCGCGGTCGCCGCATCGGCGCAGACGGCGACGCCGACCTTCGACGTGAAGCGCATCTCGCGCGATATCCAGACGCTGTCGAGCGACGCGTTCGAAGGGCGCGGACCCGCCACCTCCGGCGAGGAAAAGAGCACCGCCTATATCGCCGAGCAGATGAAGGCGGCGGGCCTGCAACCGGCGGGCGACAGGGGCGGCTGGTATCAGGACGTGCCGCTGCTGAAGGCCGATATCGTCGGCAACCCGGCGCTGTCGATCCGGACCGGCGGCGCGACGCGGACGCTTACCCAGGGGAACGAGATCGCGGTGCGCGCCGCGCTCGACGGGCAGAAGTCGGTGGCGATCGCCGGCGCCCCGCTGGTCTTCGTCGGATACGGCGTGCGCGCGCCCGAACGGCAGTGGGACGATTTCAAGGGCGTCGACCTGCGCGGCAAGATCATGGTCGTGCTCATCAACGATCCCGACTTCGAAGGGGGCGCGGGCAAGTTCGGCGGCAACGCGATGACCTATTACGGCCGCTGGACGTACAAGTACGAGGAAGCGGCGCGGCAGGGTGCGGCGGGTATCCTGATCGTGCATGAAAGCGCGCCGGCATCCTATGGATGGGCCACGGTCAGGAACTCGAACACCAACACGATGTTCGACATCGTGCGGACCGATCCGAAGGCTTCGCATTCGCCGATGGAAGGCTGGGTCCAGCGCGACCTTGCCGTACAGTTGTTCCAGCAGTCCGGCCTCGATTTCGAGAAGGCCAAGGGGGCGGCGCGGCGTGCCGATTTCCGGCCGATCCCGCTCAAATCGACGCTCGACGCGCGCTACGCGGTGCGCAGCGAGGTCATCACCTCGCACAATGTCGCCGGTATCCTGCCCGGAACGCGCCGTCCGGAAGAGACGGTGGTCTATTCGGCGCACTGGGACCATCTGGGCGTCGGGCAACCCGATGCGAAGGGCGACCGCATCTATAACGGCGCGCTCGACAATGCGTCGGGCGTCGCGGCGCTGCTCGAACTGGCGCGGGCTTATGGTGCCGGGCCGAAGCCCGACCGGTCGGTCCTGTTCCTCGCGGTGACGGCGGAGGAGAAGGGGCTGCTGGGTTCCGAATATTACGCCGCCAATCCGCTGCGGCCGCTGGCGACGACCGCCGGGGTCATCAACATGGACGGGCCGTTCGGTGCGGCGGCGACGCGCAACTTCAGCATGTACGGCATGGCGAAGCTCGACCTGCTGACGCTGCTGACCGAGGCGGCGGCGGCGCAGGGGCGGCGCTACACCCCCGATGCGCGGCCCGAGGCGGGACTATTCTATCGCTCCGATCATTTCCCCCTGGCCAAGCGCGGGGTGCCGGCCTTGTCCTACAGTCCCGGCCGCGACCTGGTCGTCGGTGGGGAGGCGCGCGGCAAGGAACTGGTCGATGCCTATACCCGCGACCGATATCATCAGCCCGCGGACGAATATGATCCGAACTGGGATACCGGCAGCGTGGCGAGCGACATGGCGATCCTGTACGCGGTCGGGCGCAAGCTGGCCGATGGGCCGCTATGGCCGAACTGGTCGCAGGACAGCGAATTCCGCGCCGCGCGCGACACGACGGCTGCGCAGCGCAAGCCACGTTAGGCGGCGGTTGCCATCGGCTGTATGGCCGAAGGCGGGACTGCTTCCTTCCCTCTCAGGGGGGGCAGGGTCGTCGGGGAGCGTTCCTTCCCACGGAATGTCGACCGGCGGCCGGGCGGCGTCCGTTTCAGGCGAGGCGGGAGTAGCCGGCCGCGGCGGCGGCGGCATCCTGTCCGGCGATGCGGTCGGCAAGGTTCGCCTGCGGCGGGACGATGCCGGTCAGCCCCAATGCCGGGTCCGCGCGGGCGATACCATCAGCCAGCGCGGCGCGAAGCAGCACCACGATCCCGGGCGGGGTATCGGCAGCGGTGACGAACGCCGGCGTCGCGGCCGGTCCGGTCCGGTCCAGCAACCGCAACGCACCGGTCAGGTCGGGTTCGAAGCGCGTCAGCGCGGCGAAGGTGACTTCGTCGATCGCCGCCACATCCGCCTCGCCGGCCGCCACGGCACGGGCGCTGGCGGCATGGGCGCCGGTTTCGACGACGGAACCGAAGAAGCGACCGTCCGCGGCAAGCGGCGCGATCCGGTCGCGCAGTAACGCCATGCCGGTGTTCGAACCGGGATCGTTGACCGCGACCCGGCGTCCGCGCAGGTCGGCCAGCCGTGCCGCCGGATCGTCGCGCCGGACGACGATCCGGCTGCGATGCTCGCCGGGCCGGTCGGTGTCG
Organism: Sphingomonas sp. 2R-10; assembly: GCF_030062225.1. Lineage (NCBI taxonomy): Bacteria > Pseudomonadati > Pseudomonadota > Alphaproteobacteria > Sphingomonadales > Sphingomonadaceae > Sphingomonas > Sphingomonas sp. 2R-10. The sequence goes on along the minus strand of NZ_JASCXF010000005.1, from coordinate 90,769 downwards.
GCATATGCCGGGTGGCCGAGCAGTTGCAGGTGCCGGTGGAGCAACGCCCAGGGGCGGGTGCAGATCATGCCGAGCAGCAGACCGGGATGGGCCCAGACGCGGTGGATGTCGGTCTCGCGCGATCGCCGTTCGGGAACGTCCGCCAGTCCGTCGGCGCGCAGCCGGTCGCGGATGCCGGCCCATAGCGCATCGTTGGCGGCATGTTGTCCGGGATGATCGTACATGCCGAGCCACGCGATGCTATCCATCGCGCAGATCCGGGTGGCGCACCACGTCGTGCGGCCGGAAGGCGAAGCGGCGCAGCACGTCGCGATAGCCGGCATAGCGCGGCTCGACCCGGTGCGTCCGGGCGCGTTCGAGCGCGGGGAGGCGATACCACGGCGTCGCCGGAAAGGCATGATGCGCGGCGTGCAGGTTGTTGTTGAGAAACAGCAGCGCGAGCGGCCCGCGCGAGACGACGGTGGCGGCGCGGGACGTTCCGGCGGCGTCCGCACGATGCTCGGCGAAGCCGCGCAGCAGCGAGGCGGCCTGTCCCGGCAGCATGAAGCACAGCACATAGGTGGCGAGCGACAGGTCGACCGCCCGCAGCCATGCCACCACCGCCATGACGCCGATCAGGTGCACGCCCCATTCGCGTGCGAACCCCGCCGGATCGCGAAACGCGCGTCGCGCCTCACTTGCCAGGAACAGCGCGATCGCCGCGACCGGACCGAGCAGCAACTGTCCGGCAAGCGTCGCGCGCAGCCGGGCGATCCCGGCCGCCACGCCGCCACCGGCGACATAGCGTGATTCGGGATCGTGATGGGGATGGGTGGGGTGCGGCGACCGGTGATGCGCCTCGTGCGTGCGGCGATAGACACCGTACGGCAGCCATAGCGACAGCGGCACCCCGCCGATCAGGCCGTTGATCCGTCGCGAGCGCGTGGGGTGGCCATGGATGGTCTCATGCTGCAGCGATCCGTGCCAGCCGATGAACCAGCCGCCGAGCAGGACCAGCAGCGGCACGGGCAGGTGCGCCGCATTGGCCGTCACTGCCAGCCACCCGCCATAGACCGCCACCGCCAGCGCGATGGTCGGCCACTCCACCGACTTTGCCTTTCCCGTCATATTCCCATCGTACGGATGGGAATAGGATCGATCAATGGCTAAGTCCGGCCATCCGGCGCATTGCGGTGGTCGTGGCGCGCAGGGCGGCGGGTCACGTCGCTGGCGCGAACGTCAGACGTCGGATCACGTGGATTTGTCGAAGGCAGGTGACTTCGCGAAGTCGGCCTTACCGAAAGGTCGATCGTGGAAGATGTAGCCGTAGTAGAACGCGCGCAGGCGTCGATGGAAGTCGCGGATGCGGTCCTGATAGGCAAACTGGGCGGCGAGGTCCGTTTGGGCCAGCCGTGTCAACAAGGCCTGCACGCCAACGGACGGCAGGAACCAGCCGAGCGCGTTCGCCGTCGCCGCGCGGCGTTCCAGCGCGTTGCGGTACATCGCGACGCGGTTTCGCACGCTTTCGTCGCCATTCTGATGGAAGGCGAAATACCATTTGTAGTGGAACCCCTCCGGCAGCGGCGGCGAAGCCGCCAGTTGCGGGTGGCTGGCATAGAAGCGGCGCATCGTATCCTCGCGCGGGATTTCCCAGGCGTGGTGGACGTTCTCGCGCTGCGCCAGTGCGATCTTTGCCCCTTCGTCGACCGGAATGGCGTGGTTGATGACGACATTGGCGAGCGTCGGGATCACCAGCACCAGTATCAGCCACAGCCCGGCCAGCGTCGCCGCATTGGCGGTCGATCCATGGCCCAACTGCGATACCAGTCCGGCCAGCCCGATCCAGAACAGCAGATAGGCCGCCGCCGCCATGACGATCAGCAGCATCGGACCGATGGCAACGCCCGACATCAGCGCGCCGACGATGAACGGGACGGTCAGCGCCACGACCAGCAGGGCGAATCGCACCAGCCGCCGCCGCAGCCACAGCCGCCGCGCGGCCGGCATCGCGTCCAGCATCCGCGCGCGCCCGGCCTCGCGCTCGCCCGACTTCAGGTCATGGAACAGCGCGATGGCGAACAGCGGTGCCAGAAACACCAGCACGAACGCAAAATCGAAACGCCCCGGCAAGGCCAGTTCGGGATTGAAGGTATCGCCGTCGTAGATCTGCGCCTCCAGCCCCAGCGCGCGGACCCGCAGGATATAGGGTGCCACGTCGCGCATGCCGATCGCGGCGAAGGCGAGCGGGGCGGGGGAGTCCCAGGTGGGGTGGAAGGTATAGTAAGCCGCGCTGCCGCCGTCCTTCTCCCGGTCGACATAGTCGGCGATCGCGGCGACATCCTCTGCCTGCGCGGCCGGGATCGCGGCGATCGCGGCGCGTTGCCGGGCGATTTCGACCATGCCGGCGGCGACGGCGGCGGCGCTGAGCACCGCCAGCAGGACCAGCGCGATCACGGCCATGCGCGAACGGAGCAGCAGGCGCGTTTCATGAAGCCAGATCGCCATCACTTCGCTCCCAGCCGACGCGTCGCAACTGCCAGCGCGACGACGCCCAGCGCCAGCCAGCCGAGCAGGATCGCCAGCCCCGGCAGGCTCGAGCGCACCAGCGTCGCTGCATCGGGCTGGACGAAGGAAAATTCGGGCAGGCGCTGCCAGTTGTCCGCAGCGATCCGCTTGCGCCGGTCGGCCCCGGCATCTTTTGCGGTGTCGTCGGCATAGCTGACCGAGTCGGCCTGCAACCGGTTGAGGCGCTGTACGAGATCGTAGCGATAGCGCTCCGCCTGTTCCAGAAAGCGACGGTGCCCGGCGAAGTCGGTGCCGGCGGCGGCCATCGATGCCTGTTTGAGCGCGATCGTCGGGCTGAACAGGCCGATGCCGGCGACCAGCCCGTTCTGCGACGCGTGGGTGGCGAAACTGTCGGCGGCGTAGCGATCGAACAGCCTGGCGGTCATCGTCTCGCCCTCCAGTGCCAACAGGCCCTTGTAGTTGATCGGCAGATCCTCGATCCGCGTCACGCCATAGCGTTTCAGGACATCCGCCTTGAACTGCGCGAAATGGGGATCGTCGGGATCATGGCTGTCCCCCATCCGGCGCAGGTCGCGGGCGATGGCGACATCGGTCTGCAACCGGTTGGCGAGCGGATAGGCCTGTGCCGCGACATCGGGTGCGACGCGCGGCAACAGCACCACCGTCACCGCCCATACCGCCAGCAGGGCAAGCAGCGCGTCGCGACGACGGCGCACCAGCATCGACACCAGCGTGATCGCGACGACCCACAAGGCGAGATAGACGGCATAGGCGGCGGCGATCACCAGCATCGGTCCGGCATAGGCACCGGGTTGTCCCGAGATCAGCACGAAGCCGATCATTGCCGGCAATCCGACCAGCAGCGCGATCAGCCCCAGCGCGCCGAGCTTGCCCAGCACGATCGCCCGGGCCGATGCGCCTTGCAGCATCAACGGACGCAGCGTTCCGCGCTCGCTCTCCCGCGCGACGGCACCATAGCCGAGGAAGATCAGAAGGAGCGGCGCCACCGCCTGTAGCACGAAGGCCGGGGTCAACTGGCCGAAGCGGACCAGCAGCGAGCTTTGCCGGACGTCACCGAAATTGCTGGTATTCTGCCGATGTCCTTCGAGGAACATGGTGTTGCCGGTAAAGGCGTCGACACCCGGATCGAACGCGGCGAGCGGCCCCAGCGGGCGAAAGATGAAGTGACCATAATGGACCACGCGGTGCGGATGGCGATCGGGTTGCGCCTCGAACGCATGGTTCGCCTCTGCCTGATGCCGGGCGCGGTTGTCGGCGATACCCTGTTGATGGGTCCACGAGGTGACGACCGCAACCAGCGTCAGGACGAGCAGCAGCACGACGGCGGTCACCGCGACGCGGTTGCGCCGCATCAGCCGCAATTCGTCGCGGGCGATCAGCGAGATCGCGCTCATGCCAGCGCTGCGCCCGCAAACCGGTCGTGCAGCGCGCGCACGTCGAAACGCGCCTCGCCCTCAGCCGCGACCTCTTCGATGATGCGGCCGCGTTCGAGGAAGCCGATGCGGTCGGCGACGTCGGCGGCGCTGAGCAGGTCGTGAGTCACCATCAGCACGGCGGTGCCGCGCGCGCGGACGGCGTGGAGCAGGGCGTTGAAATCGGCGGTCGCGCGCGGATCGAGACCGGAGGTCGGCTCGTCGAGCAGCAACACCGGCACTTCGCGCAGCAGCGCGACGGCGATCGCGACCTTTTGCCGCATCCCCTTCGAAAAGCCGCCAAGCCGCTGGTCGAAGGCGCGTTCCTGCAACCCCGTCGCGGCAAGCGCGCCGGTGATGTCGGTCCGCGTGCGCGGCGTGCCCGACAGCGCGAGCAGATAGTCGGCATTCTCGACCGCGCTCAGATGTTCGTAGAGCGCGACATTTTCGGGGAGGTAGGCGATGCGCCGGCGCACGGCATCGGGATCGGCAGCCGGATCGATGCCGCCGACCCGCACGATGCCGCCATCCGCGCGGACGAAGCCGAGCAGCGCCGACAGGGTCGTCGACTTGCCCGCGCCATTGCCGCCCAGCAGGGCATAGATTTCACCGGCGGCGACCGACAGCGACAGGCCGTCCAGAACACGGTGTCTGCCATAAGCGAGGGTCGCGGCGTCGATCGTGATTTCGGCCGACGGGGCGGGGGGCGGGGGCGTCATCTCCATGCCCTTCCCCTGCCTGCCGAACCCGCGCATCGTCAAGGGATATGATGTAGCATAACATCAATGGGCTCGAGGGTTGACGCGATCCGGCGCGGATCGTGTGGCCTGCCCGACGGCGCATCCCGCCGGTGCGGACCGGACCCGAAACTCGGGTAGTTGCCCGCCCCGACCGGGATGACCGCGCGGGCGATCAAAGGTTGATCCCGGCACGGACGAACACCGTCCGCCCGTTGAAGCCGAAGGGCGAGATGGCGTTATAGGGCTGGGTACCCGCATTGTCCGCGCCGTTGGTGCCGGCCGCGACCGATGCGACCGTCGAGGCGATGTTCGCCTCCGGATAGACATCGAACAGATTCTGCGCGCCGGCGCTCAGGCGCAGTCCCGCCATCGCCTGCCACGACAGTTCGAAATCGGTCAGGAGCCTTGCACCGAAACGCTGGACGATGTCCGCATTGCGACTGGTGGCCGACACCGGGACGAGCGTCACGTCATAGCCGGGCACGAGGGCGGCGACCTGTGCCGGCGTGCGGTTGGTCAACGCGACGGTCGATACTTCGCCGTAACGCGTGTTGGTGAGCGAAACCGACAGGTCGCCGCGGGCATAGTTCAGATCGATCGTCACCTTGGTCCGCGGCAGGCTGTCGGAGAAGCGCAATTGCTGCGTCAGGTCGAACAACGGGGTGGTGATCCCCAGCGCCGCCAGCGGGGCGGGCGTGCCGGCGATGCGATCGAACCGGGTCTTGTTGTAATTGCCGGCCAGCGTCCCGCTGAACGTGCCATCGGCCAGTCGCGTGCGATAGTGCATCACCAGATCGACGCCACGGGTCGTCGTGTCGACGGCGTTGGTCAGATAGGACAGCGCGCTGAAATTGCCCTGTCCGTTGGCGGCGAGGAACGCGGTCAGCCGGGCATCCTGGAACGTCGAGGAGATCGCGATGCGATCCCGTACCGCGATACTGTAGGCGTCGAGCGTCGCGGTCAGCCCGCTGCGTTCGAACACCAGTCCGGCCGAGACGTTGCGGGAGGTTTCCGGTTTCAGGTCGGTCGCGCCGGCGAGCCGTGCCGCCGGGCTATCCACCGCCGCCACCCGGACGATCGCCTGCTGTCCCTTCAGGATCAGCGTGTTGGAGGCGTTATATCCCGATTGCGCCAGCGCCGGTGCGCGAAAGCCGCTATTGTACGACGCCCGCGCCGCCAGTCCGCCGAACAGGTCGAGCCGACCGGCGACCTTGAAGTTCGTGGTGTCGCCGAAATCGGAATAGTTTTCGTGGCGAACCGTCGCTTGCAGCAGGAGCCGGCCGAACAACGTCCGTTCGGCATCACCATAGACCGCCCAGCTGTGCCGACCGGTCGCGGCACGATCGTCGAGCCCCGCGCTCGGTCCCGGTTGCGCACCGACGATCGCAGGACGCCCGGCGTTCGGCCCGTCGAGGATCGGCACGCCGCCGTTCAGATAGCCGGCGGGGTCGCCCGAGAACAGGCGGTAGGTTTCCTCGCGATATTCCATCCCGGCCGCCAGCTTCAACGGCGCGTCGCCGCCGAGCGGCACCTCGCGGGTCACGTCGAGGTTGCTGGTCCACTGGTAAAAGTCCGACCCCAGCCGATAGAAGCGACGCGGCGTAGCGGTGCCGTAGGAGACGTTGACGCTGTTGTCGTAGAACAGATCCTGCGTGTTCAGCCCATAGACGGTCGACAGGTCCCAGCCGAAGCCCGCCAGATCGTCGCCGCGCAGCCCCATGGCGACCGACAGGTTCTCCATGCGGGAGTCGAGCCGGGGCCGGTAGCCGTCGGGGTTCAGCGCGCGGATCGTCTCGTCCTGCCCGGCGCGACGGAAGAAATATTCGATATCGCCGTTCAGCTGATTATAGCCGCCGAACCCGTAGACCTCGACGGTGTCGGAGGCGGGCGCGACCAGATTGTAGAAGAGCTGCACGTTGGTGCTCGGCTGATCGCCGAAGCGGAACACGCGGCGGTCGATCGACGCCTCGCGCGGGTCGAGCGTGCCGTTCGACGGAGTCAGGCCGACGCCGGACCCGAAATTGCCCGAAATCGTCGTCGGCCGCCCGGCGGCATTGGTCCCGAAATATTGCTGCCGGGTGTCGGGGCGCGAGCGATCGCTGCCGCCATTCTGCTGAAACGATGCGGTCAGGCGGAAGGCACCGTCGGTGCCAAGGCGGATGCCGGACGACACGCTGGCCTCGCCATAGGCTCCGTCGCCTGCGGTCGTCATCCCGCCGGTCACCTGTGCGCGCGTGCCCACCGAACGGTCGAGAATGAGGTTGATGACGCCCGAGATCGCGTCCGACCCGTATTGCGCCGAGGCACCGTCGCGCAGCACCTCCGCCCGCGACAGCGCGAAGGAAGGAATGGCGTTGAAGTCGACCGAAATGTCGCCGCGGCCGATGCCATTGCTGGCGTTGAGGTCGCTGGACGTATGACGACGTTTGCCGTTGACCAGCACCAGCACTTCCCCGGGGCCCAGCCCGCGGAGCGATGGCGGCACCAGATAATCGCCGACCCCGGACCCCAGCGGACGGGGCGTATTGAAGCTCGGGACCTCGACCTTCAACTGCTGGACGAGATCGACGCGGCCGCTCTGCTGCAACTGGTCACGACCGATCGAATCGACCGGTGTCGCCGACTGGGTCGACGTACGCCCGCCGAACCGGCTGCCCGTCACGATGATCGCATCCGCTTCGTTCCCGGTCGCCGGTTCGGCATCGCCGGTCACGTCCGGTTGCCGCGAAGGCACGTTCGCGTTCTGTGCGGCGGCCATGTTCGTCGCTACGAGGGCGACGAGCGCAACCGATGTCTTCCATGTCCACGCGCCCATTTCACTTTTCACTGCCGACCCCCGATTTTCTTTCGTCGTGCCGGGCCATGTCCGGCGACATAAGCCCGCCCGTAGCAACGTACGCATGGCTAGCAAGTGAAATAGTGTAACATATCATTCGATCTGAGATGGTTGGGTGGTGCCGTCTCCGCCGCAGGAGGCCAGCGGCACGATGACCGCCGGCACCGCGACCGCAGCAGCAACGAACAATTACACTTCGTGCATGGTATGAAATATCATGACATATACATCGGCGGAAGATACTGCCGGGCCGAGTGCATGGCGGTATCCGACCGACGATATTCTGACAGCGGGAAGCGAAAACGATGTTCACCGAAGAGATGGTACACCAGTCCCTGCAACGCTGGTGCGACAATGTGGTCGCCGTCGGCAAGGTATACGCCGATGGCGGCGACGTCCGTGCCTTCGCCTCGCAGGTTCTCAGCGACAATTACGACTATGACCAGGGTAAGGTGCTGTTCAAGCCAACGCTCACCTTTGGAGCGCACACGTTCCGGCCAACCAAGGACGGTGCGCTTTCCTATTTCGTCGGCGGGAACGAGGAGTTTCCCGATGACAAGGGCTTCAAGCTGAAGCCATGGGTCAAGGTCTGGTACAACAAGCTCGACCATATCCTGCACGGCGATATGGCGCTGGTCCAGTGCAACGTCCATTTCATCGGTAGTGACGATAGCCATATCTTCGTCAACAAGAGCTTCGTGTTCAAGGAATGCGACGATGGCAAGGTGCGGATCGTCCTGCACCAGTCGTCGCTGCCGTATCAACCCTGACGTGGCGCAGGGGCAGGTGGTCCGGCAATCCGGAGCGCCTGTCCCGTACCGGCAATTATGCCAAGGGGGACGGGCCGACCGACTATGGCCCGACGCTTCCAACCGCAGGTACTGGAGTTCGATCCACTCATATTGAAACGGACGTCATCCCAGCGAAGGCTGGGATCTCCCGGTGGCAGCGCGCAGCAGGCGCCGATGGAGACCCCAGCCTTCGCTGGGGTGACGTTTCCATGCGGATCAATGAAACTCCAGGATAACATCGTTACGCCATGTCCCGCCGCCGGCCACGCCGACAGGGGGCGGCGGCGATGTGAACCGTCCCGGTAGCGGTATGGGCGACCGGCACCACTGGACACACATTGATCTGCATAGTTATGGTATGTTGTAACGTATCAATTCGAGAGTCGCCATGACCCCCTCTGCCAACCCCGATCGCCGCCTGCCCGTCACCGTCCTTTCCGGCTTTCTGGGGGCGGGCAAGACGACGCTGCTCAACCACATCCTCGCCAATCGCGAAGGCCGTCGGGTGGCGGTGATCGTCAACGACATGAGCGAGGTCAATATCGATGCCGACCTCGTGCGGGGTGGCGAAGCGGCATTGTCGCGATCGGACGAGGCGCTGGTCGAAATGACCAATGGCTGCATCTGCTGCACGTTGCGCGACGACCTGCTCGCGGAAGTGCGCACGCTCGCCGAAACCGGACGGTTCGACTATCTGGTGATCGAGAGTACCGGCATCTCCGAACCGCTGCCCGTCGCGACGACCTTTTCGTTCCGGGACGAAGGCGGCGTCTCGCTCGGTGATGTCGCCCGCCTCGATACGATGGTGACGGTGGTCGACGCCGTGAACCTGCTCGCCGACTATTCCAGCCAGGACTTTCTCGCCGATCGCGGCGAGACGCTGGGGGACGACGATACCCGCAGTCTCGTCGGGCTGCTCGTCGAACAGATCGAGTTCGCCGATGTCGTGATCGTCAACAAGGCGTCGTCGGCATCGGCGGACCAGCTCGCGGTCGTAAAGAAGCTGGTCGCCAGCCTGAATGCCGATGCGGTGATCGTGGCGGCGGATCATGCGCGCGTACCGCTGGACCGCGTCCTCGCGACCGGCCTGTTCGACGAGGAGAAGGCGGCACGCCATCCGCTCTGGGCGAAGGAACTGTACGGCTATGCCCGTCACCAGCCCGAAAGCGAGGAATACGGGATCGAGAGCTTCGTCTATCGTGCCCGCCGCCCGTTCGATCCGGCAAGGTTCCATGCCTTCCTCACCGATGGCGGGCTCGATCACGTCGTGCGTGCCAAGGGGCATTTCTGGCTGGCGACCCGGCCTGACCATGTCGGCGAACTGGCGGTGGCCGGCAGTCAGACGATGACGTCGCGCATGGGCAAATGGTGGGCAGCGCTGCCGAAGCACCATTGGCCCGACGATGGCCGGTTCGAACAGTTCGTCGCGAAACACTGGGACCCGGTCTGGGGCGACCGGCGACAGGAGCTCGTCTTCATCGGTATCGGCATGGACGAGGCACGCATTCGTCGCCGGCTCGATGGCTGCCTCGTCCCCGCTGCCGCCTTCGCGCCGACGCTATGGACAGGTTTGCGCGATCCGTTTCCGGCATGGGGCGATCGCCTGCTGGAGGCGGCCGAATGACGCTGGCGATGCTCGACGACGTCGTGGCGTTCGGCTACGACCGGGCCTCGCTCGATGCGATCGCCCGGCCCGCTGCCGCGCTGGCGATCTGGTGGCGATCGCTGCCGGATGCGCTGCGGACAGCACTTGCCGCGCTGGACCTCGCTACCGTGGACGACGTGTCGCTCGATCTCGACGCGGGGGCGCCGCTCGACGCGACCCTGCGCGCGGCGGGCTATCCCGATGCCGTTGCCGCCTTGCTCGCCGCCGATATCGGCCTGCTGGTGCGTCGTCACGCCGCGCTTACCGGCGAGGATCGGCTACGTATCCGCCTCGACGTCGTCGAAACCGACGCATGCCGGCGCTTTCATGCCGATTTCGTCACGCTGCGGCTCCTGTGCAGCTATGTCGGACCGGGAACGCAGTGGTGCCGTGCGCGGGCGCCCGACGCAATCTGCGAGGTGCCGACCGGCGCGGTGGGCGTGTTCAAGGGTCGCATGCTGCTCGATCCGCCGAGCGTGCTGCACCGGTCACCGCCGATCGTCGCCACCGGCGATCGTCGCCTGTTGCTGGTGATCGATCCGTTGCGGGGTCCGGACTTGCCCTGACGGCCATGCCCGTTCGACCCGAACTGCGGGTGACCCGCCAAGGACGCTATGAACGAATGGCGGAATGGCGAGCGAAAAGTCCGCGAGAGCGTCCGCAACTGGGTCACGCTGCAGCGGCTGAGTGCCGGTTGCGGCATCACCGATCTCGCCCCGGCGCATCGACAGGCATGTGGATCTTCGCTCCCTTCCTGCGCCCGGTCCCGGCATAGAGTGCGCGCTCGTCGCATGCGGGTGTCGGGCGCAGCGTGTGGCGTCAATGATCGCGGCGGTTGGCGCGGCCTTCCAGGGCGGCGGATCGTGGCGCATCATCCGGCCGATCTGCTCCTGTCCGGAATTATCATGCCGTCGACTTACGAGGGTCGGCCTCGGGCCGCTCACAGGCTAAATCCACCATGGAGATTTCGGTAGGTGGCGGGCCGCACCGGACCCCGATAAGCACTATGTCTACGCCATAGCCCGCTAAACCCCTCTTCCGAGCGCGGTGACAATCAGCCTGCCGTCACCTGAGGCGGTTTCATCGTCCCGGCAGTTCGGGCAGAAAGACGCCGCCCCGTTCGTCGCGGATGTCGCCTGTCACCGCGATCTCCGACGCGGCATTGCGATCGAGGTCGTAGCGCATCCGGACGGCGAGATCGGCACGACAGGCTCCCGTCCCGGCTCGTCGCGGGCCGCTGCATGCGAGGATGTACGTCCGGATCGTATCGAGCCTGCGCGCGTCCAGTTTGGTTCCCCATGCAACGACGACCGGCGGTACCGTGCCGCCGCCCGGTGCATCGTCCAGTGCCGACTGCGCGATCCGGGCGAGCCGGTTGCGCACGCCGCTGCGTCGCAGCCAGTCGGGATCGAGCCGCAACATCGCCGCCGACACGGCGGCGTCCGATGCGGCCAGTCCGATGAGGAAGCTCGGGACCGCCGCTTCCCCTGCTTCGGCCGGTATCTCGAAACGCAGCGGCACCGAGGCGCGTGCCGGATCGGGTGCGAGGATGCGCAGCCGCAACGCGCGTGTCGCATCCGGAGCCTGCGCAGACAGGCCACGTCGGAAGGCGGCGATGCAGGGCGTCAGACGGTCCAGCACTGATTGCTGGTCGTCCGTCGGCAAGTCCAGTTCAATCACGGTGCGGAAATCGACGACGACATCGCCTCCCTCGATGCCGAGCGCCTTGATCCCGCAATCGCGCAGCGCGGCGTCAAGTGCGTTGACCTTGTCGCCGGCGAGAACCCCGTGATCGTAGGCGCGCAGAAAACGCCGGTCGCAGGGTGACCCGAGGCGGCAGGTGGCGGGGTCTGCATCCATATCGAACGCGATACGCGTGACCGGATCGCCCCGGATCGCCAGAATGACGCGGTAGCGATCCTTCAGCCGGCGGGTCGCGAACGGTTCCAGCCGGCCGGGATGATGCGCCTCGGCAAGGGCCATCGCCGCGTTCGTCGCGGCCTGTCCACCGGCACAGCCGCCCACGCCCAGCAACGTCGCGCCCGCCGCGAGCCATGTACCCAATCGCGTCACCGGATGTCCTTTCCCTTCGCCGGCGACCTTATCATAGTCGCACGATCCCCGTCCGGAGTTCCGACCATGCCGCCTGCCATCCTGATCGCGCTCCTGGTACAGGCCGCACCGCCTTTCGTCGCCGGATCGCCGGACGCGCGTGCGGGCATCATCCATGTCGGTGCGACCGGCATCCGCTGCGCCAGACTGCCCTGTCCGACGCGCGGAGTATTCATTCCCGACGCGCGCGGGCACGCCGTGCGCGACCGGCTGCTGATGGCCGACACCAGCGGCACCGCGCCACCCCCGCCGATGATCGGCAACGCGGCGGCGCGGCGCGAGATCGCGCGCATCTGGGAGGCGCGCGGCTGCGTCGCGGTTGAAGGTCGCCTGATCGCGGGTGAGGACGACCGGCCGCTGTTGCGGGTCGATCGCCTGGTCGGCCGTTGCAGCAGCTGATTCCCCCGATGCCCCGTCATCCCGTCCACCGGCGCCACCACGGTCGCGCCGGTTCGCGGAAGGGCGCGCCTGCCTCGCTCTCCAGCCAGCGGTCCAGATAACCCTCGAACCGCCGGTCAATCAGCTGTCCGCCCAACCGGAACGGCGGATCGTAGCGATAGTCGATGGCGTAGCGGCCATCGCGCTCGACGGTCAGTCGAGCCGACGTCCAGCGGCTGCCCGTGCCCGCCATGTCGTCCGAGAGCGTTGCGAACATCCGTTTTGCGGTCGCGGGAAGCCGGAAGGCGAGGCGCTCCACCGGGCCGCCTGGGCGATGCGCGAGGGAGAAGCAGATACTGCTGGTGCGCCCGCCATCGCCCACCTCGATATCGAGGAACAGGTGCAACCACGCGCGATTGCCCCATTCGCCATCGGTCAGGTCGGCGACGCCTGCGACCACCTCCGCGACGATCGTCGCCTCCGATGTTGCTTGCCGGCTCGCATCCATCATCCGCTCACCGCTCGGTGAAACCCTGCGCGCCGATCCGGTGCGCGCGCATGTCGTTGCCGCTCTGGCGCAGCATGTCGCGCTGCACCGCGTCGGACAATTCGCGCAGCGCCGCCGCATCTCCGTGCCGCAGTCGCGCTTCCTCCAGCCACATCCCGGCCGTCATCAGGCGCATCTCGGCCTCGCGCTGGCGATCCGCGTCGTCCTCGCGGTGCAGCGCGTGATCGGCGAACCGCTCGCCGATCTGCGCCAGCAATGCGCGCTGGTCGTCCGGCGTCAGCGGCCTGGCGTTTGCCAGTTCCCACGCCAGCCCGAACAGCAGCACGGTTGCGCCATCAACGCTGTGGAGCGGCAGCCCCAGCGACTCCAGTGCGCGATCGGCTATCGTCGCCGCATCACCGGACCGCAGGAAGCCGTCGGGATCGGGAATGGCGTGGCGCAGCGAGAAATTGCGGTTGCGATGATCGGCGAGGCCGCGCGCGATCTGACGCCGGATCGCCGGATCGAAGCGATAGGACAGTACGCCCCCTGCCGACTCGGCCGCCTTCGTTGCTGGCGCGCTGACGGCGGCATCGTCGAAGCCCGCGGAGAACAGCGGGGCGACGGCGTTCCTGTCGACCGCCTCGTCGTTGCCGGCGTCCGGGGAACAGCCGGCCAGCAGGATCGCTGCCGCGGTCGTGGACATCGCGTGCCGGATCATCGTTCACCGTTCATGACCGCGATCACAGCAGGCACCAGACCTTCAAGGCAATGCGGATGCCCCGAAAGCGGATGGAATGCGCAAGAAACGCGACGAGTTGTCACCTTTCGCGTGAGAGACATGCCATGTTCATCGTCGAACTGCTCGAACATTTCCAGACCACAAGGAGTAAGTCGATGATCCGTCATCTTCTCGTCATGTCCCCGATGCTGCTGGCGACGCCCGCCGCAGCACAGGTACCGATGGTGGACGTGCCGATCTGGAGCAACGGACTGCTCGGCCAGTCGGCCATGTCGCTTGCGGTCCGGGAAACCGAGCGTCGTAACGGCGTCCGTTCCGACCGGCGCCGTTCCGCATCGCGCGAATGCTCGGCGGACGCGCTGCCGATCGCGGAGCGGCGGCGCATGGAAGCGGAGTATGTCCGCCGCGCGCGGGCCGATGGCCGCGCCAGCGCCGATGCCTGGGTGAACGAACAGGGCAGGCGCTTTCGCATGAAGCTCATCGCCGACGGCGTGTGCGACGATACGCGCGTCGCCCGTGCGGAAAGGACAGAACGACCCGCCGCCGGCAAAGCGCGCAAGCAGGTCACGGATCGCAACGGCCGTCCGTGCAGTCGTACCCGACTGGAAATGCGGACGACTGCGAACCTGAGCGGGGGCGCCATGTCGATGTCCCCCGTGCCCGTCTGCGCGGATTGACGAAAAAACCGGCCTACCGCTCGCGTCGAACGACATACTCGTCGCGTGCCGTATCGTAGCGGTACAGCACGGTGTTATCCGGTCCCAGATGACGGACCTTGCCGGGCGCGACGATCTCGGTGCCGGCACGCCGTACGCGAATATCGGGCAGGTCCGTTCCCGCCGCCTCGAAGCGGATCGTTCCCCGGTCCGCCGCGCAGGTCATGACCGCCCCGCCGTCGCAGGCAGCAGCGTTGTCCGATCCGGTCGGCAGCACCGCGACCAGTGACCAGCCGCCGTTCGGATAGTCTCGCTTGCGGGCCTCGCTCCGCTTCATACCGCGGGGGTCGAACAGCAGGACGGCGTGGCTTCCAAGTGTCGTGCCCTGCGCGAAGTCGCTCAAGCGAAGCGCGAACAGCATCCGCCCGTCCTCGACCCTGTGGGGCGGCGGCAGGCCCGACTGGTCCATGTCGATTCGGGCGGGATTGCCGGAGGCGTTCACCGCCAGTTCGCCGACGAAGCCGCTGTCGACCGCCCGCCACCGACCGTCTTCCAGCACGAAGGTTGCCTGGCCCAGTGAAACGGGCTTGCGGGCCCCGTGCGCTTCGGCAGCCTCCACCTGGGTCATGGCGGTGAAACCGGTGAAATAGCTGCGTCCGCCCGATGTGAAGGGAAGTCTGTGCCAGACACCGGTCTCATTGGTCCCGTCCCCCGGTTCGGAATCGACGTAGACCTTGCGATCCGCATCGTAGCGCCCGTTCTCCGCTCCGTCCCAGCCGGCGCGCAAGATGTCCCGCGCTGTCGGCGGAGGTGCGTCCGTCGCGAGCGGTCGCGCCGGTGAGGTAGAAGTCGGGGCCATCGCCTGAGGTCGCCCGTCCTTCTTCCCTCCCGCCGGTGCGGCATCGCAGGCGGTCGTCGTCAGGGATGCGGCCAACACGAGGGCTGCGGCGTGGGTCTTCATCATCGATTCCCTGCGTGTGAGGATGGAGGCCGATCATCGACCGGAACGCCCGGCCTGCGGCGAAGCAGCCTCACGCCGACGACCGACATCACGACACCCGCCACCAGGAACGGCAGCGCCAGCACCAGGATCAGCACCACGCCCGTCGACCCCCGCTCCGTGTTGTCGCGCAACAGCATTTCCGGCATTCCGGCGTCCAGCAGCACCAGCAAAACGCCGAGCAGGCAGCCGATCCCCGCCGCCGTCAGGCCCCATCCGCACCGCCGGCGCATGTCGCCCGCGCGCCGCAGGAGGAGCGCCGCGGCGATCGTCAGAAGCCACGGCGTCAAGATCAATGCCGTCTCCGCCAGCGCGTTGCCGAAGAGGGCGGGCAGGACGATCGAGACCACGCCCTGCATCGTCCAGCCGACGAGCAGGCCGAGCGCACCGCTGGCCAGCCATGCCTTGCCGTTCGGTGTCACGGCGTCGTCCGGGGGCTGGCAGCGATTCCTGGCGACACTTGTTGCGGCTCGTCGGTCCAGGTCAGAAGCTTCGTCAGCGTTCCGCCGGGTTCTGCGAAGCGGCGGCAGGACGGATCATCGGCGACATCGGAAAGTCGCGCCGACCGGAACGCGCCCGCGCGCAGAGCCTCCAGATAGGTATCGGCCCAGGCAAGATCCCCGCCGCCGAGTTCCCGTCGCGCTTCGAGCACTTCAGCGCTCGCCCGCTCGACGATCAGCGCCGCCGTTTCCTCGTTCAGGCTGCGGCACAGTTGTCCGATCGCGACCAGCCTTTCCATCCGCACCATCGGCACGGCGAGCGACGCGAACAATGCCCGCGCAGGCGAGCGACCCGCTTCTTGCTCAGGCGAAAGGACGCCGGTCGCCATCGCGCGTTGCGGAAGCATGGCGATCGATGCCGGAGCGACCAGCAGCGCGCAGGTGAGCGACAGGATCGTCGTCCGGTTCAGCACCCCGACACTCGCGATGCAGCGACGGGACGATAGCGGCCCCCATCACCGCGGACATAGGTTTCGTCGAATGCCTGTGCGCCGGTATAGGCCAGAGTGAAGCTGCGGCCCTTTTCGGCAGCGACGATGCGGCCAGCCAGCGCCGCCGATCCGCCATCCCCGCGGCGGACCGGGAAGCGGGCGATCTCGACCGGACCCGCGGGCGCAAGCTCGGTCAGGACCGCCATGGTGCAGGCGCTCCCCGGCGCCCGTGTTGGCGCCTCCGTGTAGAGCACGGGCACGGCGGTGATTGCGTCGGTGTGGCCCCAGCGTGCCACCGGTCGTCCCGCCGTAGTCTTCACGCCCGCGTCCAGCCACTCGCCGGCCGCCTGATATGGATAGCTCGGTCGTCCTTCGTCATGGTCGAGATAGTGGACGGACGTGCGCCCGGCGCATTGCGGGGCGGTGCATTCGTTGGCGGCGGTACTGACCAGCGCGACGCGGGTCGGCGATATCGGGATCAGCGCGAGAGGGACGAAGGTGAACGTCTCGCCATCGATCCGGCGGATCGCATCGGTCCGGATCGAGGGCGCAGCGAATACGGTTTCGAACGCCGCCGGCGTCCCGGCCGGAACAGCGTCGCGGTCGACGTCGACGATCTCGAACAGCGCGCGCGGTTGCGCCGGAAGGGGAGTTGTCGCCGTCGCGGAAACGATGGCCATGATGATTGCCGTGCGCATCGATGCCTTTCCCTGATGGTTCCGACCGCCGCGAACCCGATGCTGGCACCGTGGTCGCGACCTTTCCGTTAACGACGTGCCCGCGATCCCCTACGGTGCGAGCACCACGCGCGTGGTCCGGCCGCCACGAAGAGAAACCCGCCTCATCAGCGAACCTCCGTCCGGAATGCGTCCGTAATGCTGCCAAGTGATGACCGTGGTGACGAAATAGTCTCCGTCGGCCACGCCCGAGAACTGGAAATCGCCCCTCGAATCGCAGCGGGTGTCGCGTCCCGCGGACTGTTGATAGTGATCGTTCCTGGGTTCGAAGGGAGGAAAGGGTTCCCTCGTGCTCTTCCCGAAACCGGCGATATGCAGGCCACGCTTTATTCTGACGTCCCGAAAACCCTGGCGATCACTGTCGAACGCCACCATCATCCGCTCGGTTGTGTAGGGTGTCACGGGCACGAGGAAGACGCTTTGCCCACGACAAGTCACCGCATCCCCGTCGCTTAGAGGAATCAAGGCGTTGCCCTGAATGACGTTGTCGCCGTCCCGAATTTCGTGCGCAGCGGGATCATAGGGCGCCTCGATGCGGTGCGCCCGCTCGGCATGTGCCGTCGCGGAGAGGGACATGGCCGCACCGACCAGCACGGTCATCGATATCAAGCGTTTTGACATAACCCCCCGAGGATTTTCCACGTCCGTCGATATGTGAGATATGATCCAGAGCAAGAAGCGTCAACGCAAAGCATGCCCGTCGCGGCTACCGGATGGCCGCCGATGGATCGCCTTGACGCTCGCTCGACGATTTGGCGCTTGGCGTCGGGAGGAGCCTTCATGCGCACCGCGATCGCGTTCGTTGCCGTTCTATGCGGGGCCGCCGGCACGGCGATGCCGCATGGCAGGACCGGGCAGCCATTCTCCGCAAGCTGGCAGCGCTGCGAGACCTATCGCGATGCGTCGGTTTGTGCGTGGATCGCCATGGCGCAGAAGGGCTTGCGCGCGTGCGCCGTTCGTCAGGACTTCGCGACCAACGCGTATTACACCCATCGTCTCACCGGCACGGCAACCGGCAATCGCGTGCACTTCGATCGGATCTGCGGCGATCCCGGGCCGGAAACGGACAGCTTCTGTGCAGGTCAGGCTCCCGAAGGTGTGAAGAACGTCGGCTGGACCAGCTATGACCGGACACTTCATGTCTGCAAGGGGCACCTGGTCGACGATCCTGCGGGCTGCAACGGGCCCAACGGATCGGGCATGGAACGCGTGTCGGCCAGCCGGCTTCCGCTGTCCGACGCAGATCGTGGATGGCTTGCCTCCTGCGCGACGAGCGTGCCGCGCGACCGATAAGAGGACGCCGGACGACGACGATCAGCCCTCCTGCCGCGCCTTCAGTTCGCGCAGGAAGCCGTGGAGCAGTTCGGTAGACAGGCCATGCAGGACCAGCCGGAAACCGGCGCGCAGCGTGGAATAGGGGATCAGCGGGTGGCCGTTGACGACCATCGCCAGATGCTGCTCCTGCCCGGTGATCCGCGCAGCGTAGAGGCCGATCGTCTCGTCGAGTTGCAGCGAGTTGGTCGCCCGCCAGAAGTCGCGGTCGGTCAGCAGCATCGCATAGGCGGGCGTGTAGAGTTCGATCGCGGTTTGCAGGTCGATCACGTTCAGCCGCCCGGCGGGCAGCGGCTCCAGTGCGACCTCGTCCTCGATCGCGGAGAAGTCGAGCCGCTCGACCCGTCCGATCGCCGTTCCGCGCCGTTCCAGCTCGGCGTTGAGCGCGATCAGGAAATTGTAGATGTTGAGGTCATGGTTGAGAAACAGGTTGTCGCGCACGTCGTCGATCCGCCTGGGACTCATCGGCGCCAATTCGGGGCGGAAGCCGGGGGTCGCGTTGTCGGCGATGAAGCGCAGGATCTGCGATCCCAGATGGAAGTGCCGCAGGATCAGCCGGTTGGCGTCGGGTGTCAGGAAACGCTTCATCCCGAACGCGATGCTGGCGTGCAGCAGCCGCGGCGCGTGCGGCCAGCGCGGGCTGACGGTGTGCACCAGTTGCGCCACGATGATCCACAGCCGCGCGAACGGGCGGACCAGCGGGAGCAGGAACTGACGGCTGCGCGAGCTCTGGTCGCGGATCAGCGCCAGCTTGGCCGCCGGATCGATCGGCAGCGACCGGTCGAGCATCAGCGCCAGCCACGGATCGGGATCGCGCCGGTCCCAGCTCTCCAGCGTCAGCGGGTCGGGCGGTGTCGGTCGCTCAGACATTGTCCAGCTCTTCGAGTTGCAGCCGGTACAACCGCGCCACCACCTTCGCATGGCGCACCACCTCGGCGGCGCGCGACGCATCGGTGACCGCGATCGTCAGCGCGTGGTCGAACATCGCCATGTGATCCTCGTCATTCTCGCCGTGATAGGCGAGGAAGCTGACCGCATCGTCGCCCAGTCCGGTCTGTTCGCGGATCATCGCCGCCCATGGCCTGGCCAGCCGCTGGCCCAGCCCCTCGATCACGAACATCGCGCCCAGCATGCCCACCGGCTCCGCCTGCGACGCGGCGTGGAACATGAAGGCGGACAGCGCCTGCGACCCGATGTTCTTCTCGCCGCCACGGATCGCCTCGCGGTCGCCGCCTGCCGCGACGTAATTGTCCTCCAGCAAGCGATAGTCGCGATGCTCGGCAGCGGCGTGGCGGATGATGAGCGAACGCAGATCCTCGTCGGCGAGGTTCGATGCCGTCCGGCTGATCCAGCGTCCGCCGTCGACCACCTGCTGGCGCAGGTTGAACAGCAGGCTGCGATAGTCCTCGACCCGCAGCCGCCCGGACAGCAGGCGCGCGATCACCGGCACCTGCGCCAGCGCGCTTTCGAAATCGATCCACACCCGCGCCAGCCCGCGCGTGGCGACCTGTGGCCAAGTCCCGTCCTGCGTCATCGTCCCTCCACCACCGTCATCATCGCATATCCCATCACGCATTGTCCGCTCTCGGGCACCGCGCACAGCACGCGCTCGCCCGGCGACAGCCGCCCGGACCGCAGCAGGTCGTCGATCAGCAGGAACAGCGACGCGGCACCGACATTGCCCTTGTCGTACAGGTTGGTGAACCAGCGTTCCTCCGCGATCATGCACCCGGCGCGCGTGGCGAGGCGCACCATCTGGTCGCGCAGGCCGCGCGCGGAGAAGTGGCACAGGAAGTGGTCGACGCGCGCGATATCGACGCGCCCTTCGTCCACCAGACGCATCAGCTCGCCGAGCCAGACGGGCAGCATCCGGTGCAGCGCCTCGACATCCTGCCGCAACTGGAACGCGCCGGCGCGTGCGGCATCGCCGATCGACGCGGCGTGGCTCCACGGCACCGGCGACCCGTCCGGGCCGCGCATCGCGCCGCCGGTCATGCACGGGCCGAAACGATCGGCAAAGGATCGCAGGGACACCCAGTCGATCCGGAGCGACAGGCCGCATGCCGCCGGCCGATCCTCCACCAGTACACCCGCGGCACCGTCGCTGAGCGTCCAGCGCAGGAACTCCGCATCGGCCGGCAGGTCGCCGGCGGCATCGGGCGTGGCGGTGTCGGCATACTGGCCGGGGCGGAAATAGCGGCTGGAGAACTCCGCGCCCAACGCCAGCGCGGCGCGATGCTCGCCCGCCCGTACCTGGAGCATGGCATATTTCAGCGCCATCATCGCGCTGGCACATACGCTTTGCAGACTGGCGATCTCGATCGGCGGCAGGCCGCTCTCGGCATGGACGCCACTGGCGAGGCCGGGCACCAGCAGGTCGTTCTGCGTGGTGGCGGTGGCGAGGAAGCCGATCGCGCGCCGGTCGGCCTCGGCGCGCGCGAACAGGTCGTCGAGCGCCGCCGCGCCCAGCGTCGCCAGCGTCCAGTCGGTCGTACCGTCGGGCCGTATCGCATAATGGCGGGTGCGGATGCCGTTGCCGCGCAGGAACAGCCGTCCCGCGCGCCGTCCCGCGTCGGTCAGTACGCCGATATGATCGGCCATGGCGTCGTTGCCGACCGGCGGCCCCGGCAGATGCTGTCCCGACGCGGTGATGTAGGCAGACGTGGAGCCGCTCATACCGGCCGGTCCCGACCCGGCGTGTCCGTTTGGCAAGGCGCGATCCGATCATTCATCCGGTGACACGATAGACAATCCGGTCGCCGACATACAGCGCGGTCGGCAACGTGGGTCACAACGCCATGACCGGGCAGTCCGACCAAAGGCGCTGCCACGACTATGAAACGGCTACGGTAATCGAGGGTGTTTGTGCAGCCAGAGCGGGCGATAGCGGGGAAACGGTGGCGGGCCGCGCCCGACGATGATGAGCACTACGTCTACGCTATAGCCCTCTAATACCGCAATCCTCGTGCTTGATTGCGGGGACGATCGCTACACGGGCCGGAATTGGCCTGTTATCCGATCGGCTTTGCGGTTCCTTGGGCTTCAAGCGGCGGCACCTTTCAGAGAATCCTTGAAGGATTCTCGTCGTGCGGCTATATTACTGGAAATATCCAGGAGGTCGCCATGGGCAGTTCGCAAAAACGCGCCATTCAAAACTATCGATCTCGTTTGAGCGAGCGCGGTCTGGCGCGTTTCGAAGTGCTGGCCAGAGATGCGGATCGCGATCTGATACGGTCCCTGGCTCGTCGCTTGGCCGAAGACGGTCCAGAGGCGGCGCGCCTCCGCGAGGCAGTCACCCAGACCATTGGTGGCGAACCGCCGAAGAAGGGTAGGATTCTGGCTGCGCTGCGACGGTCCCCTCTTGTGGGCGCGGAACTCGATCTCATCCGTGTTCGTGAAGAAGGCCGAGCCGTGGAAATCTGATGCGCTACCTGCTCGACACCAACATCATCAGCGACATCGCAAAACCGGCTCCGTCGGAATCCTTGCTCGCTTGGATGAGCGAGCAAAACGACGAAGACCTTTTCATCGCCTCGCTTACCGTCGCCGAAATCCGTCGAGGGGTTCTGGAGAAGCCGGCGGGCAAGCGCCGCGATCAGCTTGAGGCGTGGTTCTCTGGCCCGGAGGGGCCGCAGGCCCTGTTCAATGGCCGCATACTCCCCTTCGACGAAAACGCCGGCCTGATCTGGGCGCGGCTGATGGCGGAGGGAAAGTCGAAGGGTCGGCCACGCAGCGCGCTCGACACGATCATCGCCGCCGTCGCCGAAGCCCACGGCTGCACTGTCGTCACCGACAATGAGAAGGATTTCGCCGGGGTAGTTGTCATCAATCCGCTGCGTGCATCGGGGCCAGTATGACCTCGACAAGTACGCGCGACGATTTCACGAAACCGACGCTCCGGTTGATGGCGCAACGCGCCGGATACATCTGCTCCTACCCCGATTGCCGACAACTAACGATTGGACCGTCCGACGATCGCAAGTCAGGCCTGACGATGGTCGGAGTCGGCGCGCACATCACCGCCGCCTCGTTAGGAGGGCCGCGCTACGACGGCAGCCTCACCCCTGAAGAACGGGCGAGTGAGGCGAACGGCATCTGGATGTGCCAGCTCCATGGAAAACAGATCGATGACAATGCCAGCCGGCATACCGACGTCGACCTGAAGCGCTGGAAATCGCAACACCAAGAATGGATCTTCGCGCGCATCGCCAGCGCCGACAGTTTGCTTAAGCACGGGATTACCAACGTCTCGATCGAGAATATCGGCCCGTTTCGTGAGCGGACCAGCATTTCCCTTGGTCGGCATAATGTCGTCTTTGGCCTGAACAGTTCCGGGAAATCGAGCCTTTGCGAGAGCATCGCGGCCTTTGCAGGCGGCGTGAACTTCGAGAATTTCCGCAAGCGCTGGCGCTTGTTCGGGGCTGGCTCCCCGTTAATGATGATCGAGGCGGCCGTCTCCGTGAACGGTGCGAGAACAACAGTGCGGCTCAGCGAGGAGCCTGTGGGCCTCAAGCACGTACCGAAATTCCATCAAACCCGGCTTCATGTAGAGGTGAACGGGAACGTGGCGGCGCACTGGCCCCGATCATTGTTCAACATCGTATATTTGGATAGTCAAAATCTAAAACCCAATCGGATCAAAGACCCGTTTCGCCGCGATCTGCGCGCGCTCGCGCCTCAGCTTGGGTTGAGCGAGGATCAGGTCTGGGACGCGCTGCGTGAAGAGTTGTTCTGTAGCTCCACCTTCGGATCGCGAATTCGCCGGATCGGCGAGTATCGCGCGGAGGTCCGCTCGGCCGGCAGTGACTTCTTTTATGAGACGGGAGGATTGGCTGGTTCCGAACATAGCTTCGCGCTATTCGACGTCCTTCTCCGAATGATCCGGGCAGACCCAAGGCCGACCCCCTGGATGATCATTGTGGATTCCAGCCTGTTTTTAGGCCTGGATAGCGACAACAAGCGCCGTCTCGTGGAGGCGTTGACACAGCTCGACGAGCCGACCGTCCAGACGCTCGTTTGCGTCAACTATGAAACCGATGCGATCGACCTCAAGGCTGCGGACGCTGAGAAATGGGTCGGCTCCAGCGTCGCAGGCGCGTTGACCGTGCATTCGTTTTTATAGGCCCGCCTACGATGAGCACGAGATCCCAACGCTACATAATCGATCCTCCAAGCGCGTGCCCTGCCCATCTGCGGATGCCAAGCGGGCGCCCCATGAGCCAGATGTCCTTCGATATGGACGATGTCGCGCGATGCGCATGGAATGAAATTCTTCAGACCGCGCCACGAGCCACTTCGCTATTCGCATTCCTCGAAGATCTGCTTGAACCGGGCACTAATCTCGTCTGGCGCGAACAGGGGCCAGGTCGCGGTACGGAAATGCGCCGTGCTTTCTCCGCTCTCTTCGGCCGCTTCTTCGCGCGGGCCTATCTTCAACTAAACCATGATTTCGTCTGGTTCGCCGCCATCGATGGCGACAACTTCCGCCTCTCGCCAAACTGGCGCGTCAGCCGGAAACCGCGCTCGCTCACAGAAATGCCCGACTGGATATGCGCCAGGCCAGGCGAACTCGCCATTGGCGAGGCAAAAGGCTCGCATCAAAAGGGGAATGCCACGCGCGGCGGTAAGCCCGGTCCGATTAAGACCGCAGAGGGACAAATTATGGGTGTTCGCGTGCAAAAGCGCGGACCGACTGTTCGCGGTCCGCGCTGGCGCTCCAAAAGCGTGAAAGGTTGGGCCGTCATGTCCCGGTGGGGTTTGGCGTCACCGTCGCGCGATCCCTATCTCTATGTGCTCGACCCCGAAACGGAAGGTGAGCCGCTGACGCCGGGCGAGATCGAAGACTTGGTCCAAGCCGTTGCTCGCACCCATGTCGCACAGACGGCGATTGGTCTCGGATTGTTGAAGCCCGACGGAGAGGATGGAAAAATCCTGACGCCGCGTCGGCGCGTGCGGGTACAGGGCGATGATCAGAAGCGCCATTTCTCGGGTGTGGTGATTACGCCGTTTGGGCTGCTCGATCTTGACCTCGACCAGGCCAACGAATTGTCGAAACTCCTTCCCGATCCAGGCCTCGTTCGTTTCGTCGGCCTGGATGAAGAGATGTTCTCCTCATACCTCCAAGGACAAACCCTTGTGCCGAGACAGCAAGAACGCATCGGCGATCTTTCGCTTGTTGGAAAGGACGGCCTCCTGATCGCGCCTGTCAGCCAAATCCTGGACGGCGGGATTCAGAGCGACATGGCATGAGCGTTGTTCACCGCTGATACCAAGGTGGCGTTCGCCGAAGCCGATTGCGATGAAATTATTTGGCACGAATGTGCATCCGCCAAGCCTTGCCAGAATAACGCCGGACACGGTTCTCGTCAGCGATCAACGTCGTCGAAGATTGACTGAATGTTGGAGCGTGCGCTGGCGGCTCGGCCGACGGGTGTTTCTACTCGATCTTCAATGTCAGGCTCGCGGGCTTCATTCAGATCCTCAATTGCTTTTCCTATCGCGATTCTCCCACTATCGATCTTAGCGCGGTCGGAGTCGTCAATCTGAAGCGCGTCCTCGATACCGCCCAGTAAGCTCGATAACTCATCGAAGTGACTATCCGGGTCGCTATCACCGCAATTCGATTTCCAATCAGAAATGTGGGTGTCGAGTTGACCAATAACTTCCCCCTTCACTCGTGCGAGAAGACTTTCAAATTCGGCATCCGTCAGGAGCGAACGCAAAGACTCGTCACGGAAAACACCGCCATCGGAGATCGTAAGGGTCGTATCGATAATGTGTTCTACGAGGCCACTGCGCTTCTCGTCAGGTAAAAGTTTCGCCTGATGCAGTTTCGCCAGTAGTCGGTTTTCAGACGAGTAAGCCATGAACGCGCCCGGACGGAGATCAAGAATATCGGGTACTTGGTCTACCACCAGCCGCAAGAATGCAGCGTCGCAGCGCTGCCCGACAAAATAACGTATGCGGTAGTCAATGGGATGGACGAGCAAACGATTGAGAAGCGCTGGATACAGCGACGGGCCGACGCGAACGCTTGCGCCACGCAACTCCACCCCGCCGCACACGACCTCCTCAAGCAGCCGTTCGAATTTCGCGCCGCGCAGGTATATTTCGGTCAGTTCGGGTGAATTGGCGACGAGTGCAGCATAGGCATCGCCAATCGTCGGATGCTTGAAGGTCCATTTTGGCCCCTCTGTTGTATCGACGAGCAGGGCAAGGCTGCCGCGAAGTGAATCGAGTGCGAGCCGGATTTCGGCGGCGGTGACGCCCAGAAGTTCCGTGATCAACGCTATACGGTCGTCATTCTCAATCGGTGACGCGAGTTGCCCGCCGTGCATGAAAATTAGTGCGACTGCGGCCGCTTCGCCCCGATCGAGATTGCGCAGCACGTCTTTTAGAAAATCGACGGGCCGCCGAGCAAAATCAAGCAAGCCCTCCTCATCGAGAGTCACCTTCTCCTATGGGCTTGGGTTTCGCGCAGCGAAGCGCCGCGCTGAAACCCTGCCCGTCGGCGAGACCGGGGGGTGCAAGGGCCAGGGCGGCCGGGGTGGAGGGGGATCACCCGACCTGCACAAGCGGAT
Organism: Sphingomonas sp. 2R-10; assembly: GCF_030062225.1. Taxonomy (NCBI): domain Bacteria; kingdom Pseudomonadati; phylum Pseudomonadota; class Alphaproteobacteria; order Sphingomonadales; family Sphingomonadaceae; genus Sphingomonas; species Sphingomonas sp. 2R-10. Next base: position 64,864 of record NZ_JASCXF010000005.1, on the reverse strand, counting down.
GTCCGTCATAGCGGATGTGCTGAACATCGCATCCGCGCGGAAGGTCGGGGAGACCACCCCGGCCGGCGCGGCGCGGCGCGCTTCACCCTTGACCGCGCCAGGGGGCGGCGTCCCCAAGCAACCCGCCCGGCGTGAGCGTAAGCGGGAGCCGGGAGAAAAACCGGATCAGTGTGAGATCTTCGATGATGAAGCCCATGAACACTGATCGCCGTATCGCCTCGGGGCGTTGCGGGGTGTCCCCGCAGAAGGGGTCGGGCGAGACCGTGGCTCCACCTCAGGGGAACGCTTTCCCCCTTCAATCATAACGATTAATTGCGGGTCAGTATTCTCTTCGGAGAGATCTCAACGTAGAGTCGAAAACAACTATAATTGGGGGATCGATCATGGATGGTGAAGCAAAGCCGTTGGAGACGCCGGATGCGTTCCTCAAGGCCTTGGGAGAGAGGTTGAAGGCAAAGGACGGCGTCGATACCGACCTCGCGGCTATCTTGACCACGCACATTCTTAAAGCCGCTCCGGCGACAAACGCGGTCGCCCAAGCGAAGGACGCCATTGTGAAACTCGCTTCCGAGCGAGCGGACCCGCCGAAGGTGGAGGTGGTCAATGGCTGATCCGTGTTATTTCCAGTCGTTGAGCCTGACCGGGTTCCGGGCCTATCTCCAGCCGAAGACTTTCGATTTCAGCAAGAAGCGATGCTTGGCGATTTTTGCGCCCAATGGCAGCGGCAAATCCAGCGTCATCGATGCCGTGGAGTTCATACTGTCCAAGGACGGAACGCTTGAACGGTTGGGACACCGGCCAACCCGGTCGCGCCGATGGTCGCGCCGTCTGCCCCCGATCCGCTGCGCGAGGGGCAGCGCCGCTGCCAGCGCCTCGGCGAAGCCGGTGCGCGGGACACCGAATGTCTGCGCGTCTGGGCCGAAAGCCGCGACCGCTTCCTCGGCCTCGATCGGCAGCGGCAGTCTGCGGCCCCACAGGCCGCATCGCCCGCCATCACCAACGACGATCCCGTCATCAAGGAGACCGCGCCGGCCATGCTCCCGGACGAGGACCGCTGACCATGGGCGGCACCGGCGTCATCGACCAGTTCCTGGCCGTCTTCACCCGCTACATCGATAGCGGCTTCGGCCTGCTGTCGGGCGAGGTCGCCTTCATCGCCACGACGCTGATCGTCATCGACGTGACGCTGCCCGCGTCAACGACCCCTTCACCAAAGTCGGCAAGCAGCAGATCGCCGTCGAGGTGTCGTCCGTCATCCGGGCGTCCCCCGACAGCTTCCGCGTCGCGTGGGTCGAGCGCCGTTATCAGGACGGCAGTCTCGCTTCCATCGAACGCTGGACCGCCATCCTCACCATCGCCGTCGTCGCCCCGCGCGACGCCGAAAAACTCCGGGCCAATCCGCTCGGCATCTACGTCAACGCCATCAACTGGTCGAAGGAGCTTGGACAATGATCCGGCCGTCTCAACTGACCGCCGGACATCCGGCGAACCGTATTCCCGCAAAAGCGCCGAAGTGTAGAGCCGCATTCGCGGTTCTGTTGCTCTCCGCCACGATGCTCGCCGGCTGCGCCACGATGAAGAAGCCGCCCGAGATCGCCTACGACGACGCCATACCTGCCGTACAGACGGTCGATGCGCCATCGCCCGTCACCGTCGTCGAACTGCCACGACCCTTGCCGTTGCCCGGCCAGATGAAACCGGTGGACGAAGCGCGCCGCACCCCCGAACAGACCGATCCCGCCGCCCGCGTCAATCAGGCCAATGCCGCCGCCCGCATCCAACCGGTGCGCGACGGCTTCATCAACGCCATGCAGGTCTATCCCTATACCGGCGGCGCGCTCTATCAGGTCTATACCGCCGTCGGCCAGATCACCGATATCGCGCTTCAACCGGGTGAGACGCTGGTCGGCTCCGGACCCGTTGCCGCTGGCGACACCGTGCGCTGGATCATCGGCGATACGCTCAGCGGCTCCGGCGCGACCCAACAGGTCCATATCCTGGTCAAGCCGACCCGCGCCGACCTGATGACCAACCTCATCATCAACACCAACCTGCGCACCTATCACATGGAACTGCGCTCGACCGAGCGGACCTACATGGCGTCGGTGTCCTGGCAGTATCCGTTCCGATCTGCCCGGCCAGATCACCGCCCAGGTGACGGAGAACGTCTACGACAGTCCGACCGGTCGCATCCTGCTCGTGCCGCAAGGTACACGGCTGATCGGCCAGTATGACAATGGCGTCGGCTTCGGCCAGCGCCGCGTCCTTCTGGTCTGGAACCGGCTCATCCTGCCGAACGGCCGCTCGATCGTGCTGGAGCGCCAGCCGGGTGCCGACGTCGAAGGTTTTGCAAGCCTGGAGGATGGCGTCGATTATCACTGGTGGGATCTGGCGAAGGCCGCAGCGCTCTCGACCCTGCTCGGCGTCGGCGCTGAACTCGCGACCGACCAGAACGACCGCGTGATCGGCGCCATCCGCGACGGCGCGCAGGACACCATCAACGACGCCGGCCAGCAGATCGTCCGCCGCCAGCTCAACGTCCAGCCGACCCTCACCATCCGGGCAGGTTTTCCGGTCCGGGTCATCGTCACCCGCGATCTTGTGCTCGAACCCTATGGAGCCACGCCATGACCAAGCTGAAGCTCGGCCCCATCACTGAGACCAAGCCGGTGAAGGTGACGGTCGAACTGCCCGCCGACCTGCACCGGGATCTCACCGCCTATGCCGACGTGCTGGGCCGCGAGACCGGCCACCCGCCAACCGATCCCGTCCGCCTCATCGTGCCGATGCTGGAGCGGTTCATCGCCACCGATCGCGCGTTTGCGAAGGCGAGGCGGACCATAACGGGAAGTGGGGGCGGGCCATCATGATGCCGACGCCCGCCGATCCTCGCCGGACCGATCGCGAAACCCGATCGAGGTATTGCTGCGCGCCATCTTCACAGGCACGCGATCCGCACATGCTGGAAGAATTGCGCGGCGTCAGGGCGAAGGATCGAGTGTCGTTACGGTTGGTCATCTCACAGACTGCGATTCCCATGTCCCGGCGCGCCGCTGATCGCCCGCAGCGCCGTCTCAATGTCGTGTCCGGCATCCTGCCCGACGACCTCTACGACTACATTCCGCTGGACGACATCGAGACGCCGACACCACGCATCGGCCGTCCGCCGAAGCACGATGTCGAAACCTGGACCGTCACCGACGACTGGCCCCAGCGCGTGCCGGTGACGGAGGCCGAGATCGACCTGTTCGAGGCATGGTTCGGCGATATCCTGGACGAGCTGTTCGGGCCGTCCCAGTAGGCTGGAAGCGCCTACGGCGAGGCCCGTCCGGGTACATTTTCGATTGAAATAGTTACTTTGTAATGATAACTATAGGCGGTGATTTTCCGGCCCGCCGTCGAAGACCTTGGTCCGGCCCGGCGGGTGCCAGACGGAGGCAATACGCCATGACGACGCTGAAGGTCGGCATCGCCGATCCCGAGGAGATGAAGGCTCGCACGTTGCGGATCGCTCGTGGCGAGGAGACGCCGAAGGAGAGCGATCCCAAAGTGTGGTTCGCCTCGACCGAGTCGTTCGCACGTATCCTTTCAGCTCCCAATCGGGAGATGCTGCGCATCATCGCAGAACGGTCGCCGGACTCGCTCGACGAACTGGCGGCGCTGACCGATCGGGCCAAGTCCAACCTCTCGCGTACCCTCAAAACCATGATCAGCTACGGCTTGATCCGCATGGAGCGCGATGGCCGCAAGCTCGCACCCAAACTCATTCACGATCGCGTCGTGCTGGAACTGGCGTTGACCGGACCGAGTCGTCAACCACCCCGCAGCAAGGAGACCGACCATGAATAAAGAAACGCCCGTGGTCGCCACCCGCGCGGCTCTCTACCTCCGCGTCTCGACGACCCGGCAGGCCGAGCACGATGTCTCGATCCCCGACCAGAAACGCCAGGGCGAGGCCTACTGCCTGTCGCGCGGCTACCAGCTCATCGACACCTTCGTCGAGCCGGGCGCATCCGCGACCAACGATCGCCGCCCCGAATTTCAGCGCATGATCGAGGCGGGCACGTCCAAGCCCGCGCCCTTCGATATCGTCGTCGTTCACTCGTTCAGCCGCTTCTTCCGCGACCACTTCGAGCTGGAGTTCTATGTCCGCAAGCTGGCCAAGAACGGCGTCAAGCTGATCTCGATCACCCAGGAGATGGGCGACGATCCGATGCACGTCATGATGCGTCAGATCATGGCGCTGTTCGACGAGTATCAGTCCAAGGAGAACGGCAAGCACGTCATGCGCGCCTTGAAGGAGAACGCCCGGCAGGGCTTCTGGAACGGCGCATTGCCGCCAATCGGCTATCGCATCGTCGCAGCCGAGCAGCGCGGTGCCAAGGCCAAGAAGAAGCTGGAGATCGATCCGCTGCACGCTGATACGGTACGGCTGATCTACCGGCTGGCGCTGGAGGGCAACGGCACCTCCGGCCCAATGGGCGTCAAGGCGATCGTCAGCCACCTGAACGCGCGCCGCATCTTCACTCGCGACGGCGGCCGATGGGGCATCGGCCAGCTTCACCGCATCCTGACGCGGCGCACCTATATCGGCGAGCACGAGTTCAACAAGCGATCCAAGACCAAGGAACTAAAGCCGATCAGCGAGATCGTCACGGTGCCCGTGCCGCCGCTGATCGACCTCGAAACCTTCGACGCCGTTCAGGCGCATCTGAAGGCGCGCAATCCCAAGGTCACGCCGCCGCGCGTCGTCAGCGGGCCGACCCTACTGACGGGCATCTGCTTCTGCGAAAAGTGTGGGGGAGCCATGACGATCCGCACCGGCAAGGGCGGGCGCTATCGCTACTACACCTGCTCGATCAGGGCGCGGCAGGGCGAGACCGGTTGCTCGGGCCGCTCGATCCCGATGGAGAAGCTCGACACCATCGTCGCCAGCCATATCGAGGGCCGCTTGCTCCAGCCCGACCGGCTTGAGGAGGTGCTGGCCTCGGTCCTCGACCGGCGCAGTGAGCGGGCCGAACGCCGGCAGGAGCATATCGGCGAGTTGAACCGCCGGGCGGCCGAGACCGACCTTCGCCTCAAACGCCTCTATGACGCGATCGAATCAGGTGTTGCCGATCTGTCCGACCCGGCGCTGAAAGACCGCATCACCGGTCTGAAAGCGCTCCGCGACCAGGCGCAGGTCGATGCCGAGCGCGCGCAGGCCATGCTCGAAAGCTCCGGCAATCAGGCAGTGACGCCCACCGCGGTGCGACGTTTTGCCGATGTGGCACGCCAGCGGCTCAGGCTCGACGGGGGCGGCTATCGGCGGGATCACCTGCGCGCATTCGCTCAACGGGTCGAGGTCGGAGAAGCGGAAGTTCGCATCATGGGATCGAAGGGAGAGCTGCTCCGCACGCTTTCGGCCGTTTCCAGCGGAAAATCGGCGGCAATCGGCGTGCCCAGCTTGGGACTGAAGTGGCGGAGAGGGAGGGATTCGAACCCTCGGTACCCGTAAAGGCACGCCGCATTTCGAGTGCGGTACAATCGACCACTCTGCCACCTCTCCGCAGAGGTTTCTCGCACCGTGCCGTGGTCGAATGCGGCACGTTTGTCGGCGAGGGCGGTCCGTTAGCCCATGGTTTCGGGACTTGCAAGTGCCTCCTTGCTGCAATCGCACATCGACCCTAGATTATTCGGCATGAAGGCATTGTCCGCCAACCCGCTCGACCTCGGCACGCCGCTGCCGCCGGTCGCCCATGCCCGTTTCGCGATCGGTGAGGTCGTGCGCCATCGCCTGTTCGATTTTCGCGGCGTCGTGTTCGATATCGATCCGGTCTTCGCCAACAGCGACGAATGGTACGAATCGATCCCGATGGAGGCCCGCCCGCGCAAGGACCAGCCCTTCTATCACCTGCTCGCCGAAAATGCGGAAGCGAGCTATGTCGCCTATGTCAGCCAGCAGAATCTGATTGTGGACGACAGCGAGGAGCCGGTCGATCACCCGGCGATCGATGGCTTGTTCGACGATTATGCCGATGGCCGCTACCGCCTGCGCCGCGAACACCGGCACTGAGGGCGTCGGTGCGGGCATCGGTCGCCGAAGCACCCGGCGCGCTGAGTATCGATCCGACCTAATAGATGTCGCGGCGATAGCGACCGGTTTCGAGCATCGCCTCGACGGTGTCTGCGCCGAGGATCGTCTCCAGCGCGGCGTGGACGCCCGGCGCCATCCCCTGCATGCTGCCGCAGACGTAGATGGCGGCACCATCGGCGACCGCTCCGGCGATGGCGGATCGGTCGGCGGCGACCGCATCCTGTACGTATTGGTGACTGCCGGGCTGACGTGACCACGCGACGACGCTGCCGACGACAATCCCGCCGATCGCCAGCGCATCCCGTTCGTCGGCAAGGAAATCGTCCTGCGCCGGGTGCCGTTCGCCCCAATAGAGCAGGGCCGGCCCGCCGCCCTGCGTCGCCCGATGACGCAGATGCGCCATCAGCCCGGCGAGGCCGGTGCCGTTACCGATCAGGATGAGCGGCGTCGCCGGATCCGCCGGTGGATGGAACGACGGGTTCGAACGGATGCGGGCGTGCACTATGCCGCCGGGCGCTGCGCCGTGGCACAGCCAGCCCGATCCGAGGCCGTCGAACCCATCCGCCGCGGTGCAGCGCCGGACGATCAGTTCGACCCGGCCCGATGCCGCGATCGAGGCGATCGAATATTCGCGGTGGCCGAGTGGCTTGAGCGTCGCGACGTCGTCACCATCGACCGGCAGGATGCTGCCCATCAGCCGCACGCGCGCGTCGGGCGTGTCGGCGAGACCGGTGCGGTTCAGATATGCGTCGACGCGACGGACATCCTGTTGCGGAAGGATTTCGATGATGTCGCCCGGCGTCCATGCGGCCGGCGCGGCGACCGGTTCAAGCACGACCTGCCACGCCTCGCCACCCTGGCTGCCCGGATTGAGCAGGCGGCGTTCGACCAGTCGCCAGTCCGCCATCGCCGCGGGCGCCCAGTCGGGCTGGTCGGTGCGGCCGCCCACGCCGGCCAGCTGGTGCTGCCACTGGCGCTGGGCATCGGCGTCGTTACCGTCGACCTCGACCGGATCGAACAGCCGCGTCGCGCCGTGATCGTGCAGCCAGCGGTCGACACGGTGTCCGAACGCACAATAGTCGGCATATTCGCGGTCGCCGAGCGCCATCACGGCATAGCGCAGGTGCGACAGGTCGGGACGGAGGTGGTCCATGGTCCGCGCGAAACCGCGGGCATTGTCGGGCGGTTCGCCCTCGCCATAGGTACTGGCGACGACGAACAGCCGTTCCACCCGGGCAAGCGTCACCGGATCGAGCGACGCGATCGGCAGCGCGGCGGCACCGGGCAGGGCGTCGGCGGTCAGGCGGGCGATGCGCTCGGCCGATCCGGTCTGGCTGGCATAGGCGACCAGCGTCGTCGCACGGTCGGGCGGTGTCGTACCGGTATCGGCGATGACCTGCGCCAGCGCCCCCTTGCGCTGGCGCCGCGCGAAATAGAGCAGGAAGCCGGTGACGGTGAACAGCGGCATCGTCAGGCTGGCCAGCAGCATCGCGATGCGCCCGGCGATGCCGAAATAGGCGCCGCGGTGCAGTTCATAGACGCTGGCGACGATATCCTCGCCCAGCGTGCGGTCGGCATAGCGCGTCGCGTCCACCACCGCACCCGTCGTGCCGTCGACGATCAGCTCGTCGCTGACCCGGTCGTGGCGCGCATCGGGCAGCTTGCCGCGAAACTGCACCTCGCCATGATCGCGGACGCTGGCGGTGATCCGGTCATAGCCACGGCCACTGGTCGCGGCGGTGAAGCCGGCCCATGCGCGCGCCAGATCGACCGGCGCGTCCTTCGGCCCGGTCTTCGGTCGTTCGGGCGCCTCCGCGACGAGGATCGCGCGCACCCCCTGCCGGTACCAGTCATAGGACCACCACAGCCCGGTGAACCCGCTGACGAGGTAGAAGACCAGCACCCAACCGCCGATGACGGCGTGCAGCATCCGGTAGAGGTTGCGTCCGGTCTTGCGGAAATCGAGCACGAACCAGTTGCGCCAGTTGAGCGGACGCCGCGGCCAGCGCAGATACAGGCCGGACAGCGCGAAATAGAGCAGCGCGATCGCAGAGAAGCCGGTGATCTGCCGCCCGATCCCGTTACCTTCGCCGGGCAGCGCCAGCCAGCGATGGAGATGTTCGATCACCTCCATCACCCCGGCACCGCGCGGCGCACCGAGCAACTTCCCGGTGAACGGGTCGATCCGGTCGACCTGCCGCTCCCCGACATTGCCGATCGTATAGCCGACCAGCGTCGGCTCGTTCGACGTCGCCGGGACCGTCAGCCGCGTGATCTTCGCGTCCGGCCGCTGTTCGGCGATGCGTTCAATCAGCCGCGGTGCGCTCAGCCGTGCCGCACCCGCCGCCGGACGATCGGCGTTCAGCGCGGCGATGATCTCCGGCTCGAAGCTGATCGTCGCCCCGGTCACGCCCATCACCGCCAGCACCAGCCCGGCGGTGATGCCGAGGAACCAGTGAATTTGGAACAGGACGTTTCGGGTCATACGGTACTGCTCGGAAGGCTTGATATTGATAATGGATCGCGTTAGCGCCGCGATCGAATACGGTCAATGTTGCGCAAGGGAAATGACAATGGGGGCAGCGGCACGGTGGGGCGGGATGGCAGGTGTCGCGATGCTGGCGCTGCCGACGGTGGCGGTGGCGCAGGACGTCGACCCGGCAACCGAGGGCGATGACGAGATCGTGGTGACGGCGGCACGCACCATCCTGCCGCCCAACGCGCTGCCGCTGACCATCGACATCCTCGACAAGCAAGTGATCGACCAGCAGATCGCGATTTCGGGCAGCATCACCGATGCGATCGCGACGCTGACGCCCAGCTTCTCGCCGACGCGCGGCAAGCTGTCGGGGGCGGGGGAGACGTTGCGCGGCCGTTCGCCGCTCTATGCGATCAACGGCATTCCGCAGACGACGCCGCTGCGCGACGGCAGCCGCGACGGCTTCACGATCGACGGCTTCTTCATCGACCGGGTCGAACTGATCTATGGATCGAACGCGTTGCAGGGCATCGGCGGGACCGGCGGCATCGTCAACCAGGTGACCGTCGGCGCGCCCCGGCAGGAGGGAGTGAGCGGCCGGGCGCTGCTGCAGGGCACGACCGGGGACGGGTTCGAAGGCGATGCGGCGGGCGGCAAGGCGGCGGGCCTGGTCCAGTACAAGGCCGGGCGGTTCGATGCGACCTTCGGTGCCAGCTATGAACAGCGCGGCGCGTTCTACGATGCGCGCGGTCGCCGGGTTGGCATCAACCTGACGCAGGGCGAGACGCAGGATTCACGGGCGACCGATTTCTTCGCGCGGGTCGGCATGGCGGTCGGCGCTACCGGGCGGCTCGACCTGATCGCCAATCGGTTCGAACTGAACGGCGACGGCGATTATGTCGCGGTTCCGGGCAATCGTCGCACCGGCCTGCCGACCGGCGCGGTGCGCGGCAATCCGCCGGGCAAGCCCGCCGCCAACCGGGCGGAGGCGCTGTCGCTATCCTATACCGATACCGATCTGGCGGGCGGCAACCTCGTCACCCAGCTGTTCTTCAACCGCACCTACGACACGTTCGGTGGTGAGGTTACCTTTACCCCGACGTTCCAGGACCCGGCGATCGCGCCCGAAGGAACGCTGTTCGACCAGTCGGAGAACCGTTCGCGCAAGCTGGGGGCGAAGGTCAGCTACGAACGCGCGGTGCCGGGGTTCGAGGCGCTGGTCGCGACGATCGGGTTCGACGCGCTGTTCGACAAGACCGAACAGCGGTTGATCGCCACCGGCCGCATCTGGGTGCCGCCGGCCGATTTCGGCAGCCTCGCGCCGTTCGCGCAGGCCAATCTGAAGCTGTTCGACGGGCTGGTCCGCGTGGCGGGCGGGGCGCGGTGGGAGAATGTGCAGGTCCGCATCGACGATTTCCGAACGTTGGCGTCGACGACCTATAACGGCCGCAACCCGGCGACCTATGGCGGCGTCGCCGTGACCGGCGGACGCCCGCGCTTTTCCGACCTGTTGTACAATGGCGGCGTGATCGTCGAGCCGATCGCCGGGGTGCGCGCCTATGCCAGCTATGCGCAGGGCTTCACCATGGCCGATATCGGCCGCATCACGCGGGCGATCGCGACGCCGGGTGTCCGGCTCGACGACTTCCTCGACATCGAACCGGTCGTGTCGAACAATCGCGAGGTCGGGTTCGAGGTGAAGCGCGGGCCGCTCGACGCCGGCGCCACCTATTTCTGGTCATCGAGCGACCGGGGGCAGCTGCTGATCGCGCAGGGCAACGGCATTTTCGAGGTGCAGCGCCAGCGCGTCGAGCTTCAGGGGCTGGAGGTCAATCTGGCGGTCCGCACGCCGCTGCCGTGGCTGCGGCTGTCGACCGGCTATGCCCATATCCTCGGCCGCTACGACAGCGATCGTCCGGCGGACGGCGTAGTCGATACCGATCTCGACGGGACCAACATCTCGCCCGACCGGCTGAACCTCGCCGCCGATGTGTCCAGTGGGCCGCTGACCGCGCGGGTGCAGACGCAATTCTATCTGTCGCGGAATTTCCGCGGGAAGGCGAACCCCAATCCCGACAATAATTTCGGTGGTTACGACGTGACCGACGCGTCGATCCGGTATCAGACGAAATTCGGTGGACTGTCGCTCAGCGCGCAGAACATCTTCGATCGCTTCTATATCGACTATAACAGCGACACGCGGCTGCCGAACGACAATCTGGCGTTCTTCGCCGGGAGGGGGCGGACGTTCACGCTGGGGTGGGACGTGCGGTTCTGAAGGCTGGACAGGCGGGGCAGCGGGCGGTTAGGCGCGCGGTCATGCCTGTCATTGCCACCATCATGAATTCGACCACCGGCCAGCCGATCCAGAAGATGACCTTCGGCCGGATGCCGAAGCCCTGGGCGTCGTTCAATCTCGAAACCGGCGAACTCGTCACCGCCGACCGCGTCGACGTCGGCAAACCCGCGCCGGGCAAGGTCGTGGTGCCGGTATCGGTGTGGGTCACGCCCAGAAAATGACCCCTCCCGGCGGGCGTGCTGGAAGGGGTCGAAAGTCTTAACCGCAGACGCGGCGGCCGTTGCGGATCACGTAGCGGCAGGGGCCGCGATACTGCACGCCCATTGCGGCGGCTTCGCGCGACCAGCCCGGTACGACCCGCTCGCCGCGATAGCCGTAGCGGTCGCGACGCCCGTCATGGCGGCGGCGATCGTCCCAGCGGCGACGGTCGTTCCACGCCCGGCGATTATCATGGCCGCGCCGGTCGTTCCAGCCGCGCCGGTCGTTCCAGCCGCGACGGTCGTCCCAGCGACGCCGGTCGTCATGATGCGCGCGCGGGCCGTGGTCGCGGTATCCGTGGCGCCCCGGCTGTGCGTCGGCGACGGCCGGGACCGCCGTCAGTCCGGCGATGGTCAGGCCGATGCCGGCGAAGATGTTCATCAACTGCTTCATGATCGCTTCCTCTCTGCCGCAGGTCCTACCGGGTTGCAGGTGAACCCGTGGTGGACGGCATTGACAGCAGTCAGAAAGACTCATGCGCCGGCGATGGTTCCCGGTCCGGGTCGGCGGTTAGTAGGTCGGCAGCCACATCTGCGCGGCGATGGTGTTGCGATCGATCGCCGCGTCGGGTGCAGCGACGCCGTCGGCGACGGCCTGTGCCGCGACGACTACGGCAATATCGAGCGCCACGTCGCGCAGCCGCTCGATCGGCGGCAAGAGCGTGTTGTCGCCACCCATCGCGCCCAGCGCGCGTGCCGCCGCCATGAACATCGTGTCGGTGATCGTCCGCGCGCCGGCCGCCAGCGCGCCTAGCCCGACACCCGGGAAGATGTAGACGTTGTTGACCTGCGTCACGCCGGCGACGCCGAACGGGCTGCCGGTGCCGATCAGCGCGCGGTCGGCGCTCCACCGCTTCAGGTCGTCGGGATGCGCCTCGGCGCGCGAAACCGGGTTGGACAGCGGGAAGATCACCGGCCGCTCGACCGCCTGCGCCATGGTGCGGACCACCGCCTCGCCGAACGCGCCATGCTGGCCCGACGCGCCGATCAGGACGGTCGGGCGGACATTGGCGACCGTATCGAACAGGTCGACCGGCCCGTGCGACGTGCGCGTCCACGACGCGACGTCGTCGGGATCGCGCGCCAGGACGGCCTGCGCCGCGGGAAGGCCGTCCATGTCCGACAGGATCAGCCCGTCGCGATCGACCGCCCACAGCCGGCTGCGCGCCTGACCTTCGACCAGCCCCTCCGCCCGCAACGCCTGCAACAGCATGTCGGCGATGCCGCACCCGGCCGCGCCCGCCCCGAACAGCAGGATGCGCTGTTCGGCCAGCGGGGTGCCGGTCCGCTCGATCGCCGACAGCAGCGTGCCGACGGCGGTCGCGGCCGTTCCCTGGATATCGTCGTTGAAGCTCAGCAGCCGGTCGCGATAGCGGCCCAGCAGCTTGTGGGCGTTGTGCCCGGCAAAATCCTCCCATTGCAGCAGCACGCCGGGGAAGCGATCGGCGACGGCGGTCACGAAGTCCTCGACGAACGCATCATATTCGGCTCCGCGGATGCGCGGGTGACGCCAGCCGACATAGAGCGGGTCGTCGCGCCGCGCCTCGTTGTCGGTGCCGACGTCGAGCAGGATCGGCAGCACTTCGGACGGATGGATGCCGGCGCAGGCGGTGTAGAGCGCCAGCTTGCCGATCGGGATGCCCATGCCGCCGGCGCCCTGGTCGCCCAGGCCGAGGATGCGTTCGCCGTCGCTGACGACGATCACCTTCACCCGGTCGAGCGCCGGGTCGCCGAGGATTTCCGCGATCCGCTGGCGGTTGGGCCATGACAGGAACAGCCCGCGCGGGCGGCGCCAGATTTCGCTGAACCGCTCGCACCCTTCGCCGACGGTCGGCGTGTAGACCAGCGGCAGCATGGCGGGCAGGTCGCGCTGGACCATCGCGTGGAACAGGATCTCGTTCGAATCCTGCAGTTCGCGCAGGAAGGCATAGCGATGGAAATCGTCGGGCATGCCGGCCAGCGCGCGCTGGCGCCGTTCGATCTGGCTGTCGAGCGTGCCGACATGCGGCGGCAACAGCCCGTGCAGACCCAGCGTATCGCGTTCCGCCTCGGTAAAGGCGGTGCCCTTGTTGGTCAGCGGATCGGCGAGCAGCGCGCGGGCGGCGGCGTGGGCGGCGGGGGACATGGACGAACCCTTCTCGAACAGACAGGGAAACGCCCCGGTGACGGGCACCGGGGCGTCGAGAGGTGACGGCGGATCAGAAGCGGAAGCTGACCCAGCCGGCCACGAAATCGGAACTGCGATAGTTGGCGTCGGTCAGCGCCGGACCGGCGATCAGATGTTCGTAGCGCGCGGTCAGGCTGACGCGCGGGCTGACGGCATAGATCGCCTGGAACCGGATCGTGTCGGCGATCTTGCGCGAATCGCCGAGCTGGGTCCCTGCGAACGCCTGTCCGTTGGCGCGGTACACCGCGTCGTTCAGGCTGTCGCGCCACGACAGCTGGTATTCGGCGGCGATCCGCAGCTTCGCCTGCGGCTGGAACTGCACGCTGGGCGCGAACGCGAACATGTTGGTCGGCGTCGCATACAGCTGGTAGCTGTAATAGATGTTGTTGCCGAACGGCGCGAGCGAGGTCTTGAGCGTGCCGTTGCCGTACGATCCGCCGCCGCTGGCATAGTCGAAGTGGAAGCCGACGCGCGGCGCGGTCTTCGACTTGCCGACCTTGTACGTCTGTTGCAGCATCACCAGCCACGCCGAGATCGGCCGGTCGTCGAACTCGCCGCCCTGATAGTTGACGGTCCAGTCGAGATTGACCGGGCCGGCGTCGCCATAAAGGTGCAGGCCGTAGAACTGGCGAACTTCCTCCGCCGTGCGTCCACCCCATACGGCGTTGCTGTTGCGCAGCCGCCAGAAGAAGGGATCGAAGAACAGGTTCGATCCGCCGAGCACGTTCTTCGGGATCACGAACCCCGCGGTGGCGCCCGAGAAGCGACGATTGTCGTCGACGATATCGTCCCCGGTGCCGCCCACACCCAGACGGGTCGTCTTGAAATCGAACACGTCGCCGCGGATTTTGTCGCCCTTCGCCCAGGCGCGCACGCCATTATAGACGAAGAAGATGGTGTTGTTGTCGCGCGGCACCACCATCAGGTTGGGACCGTCGGCGAAGGTCTGGCGACCATAGCGTATGCCCATGTCGACCGTCCCGAGCGTTCCGGTCACGTCGACGAAGCTCTGCTGCACGACCAGGTCGTTGTGCAGTTGTCCGGCCTTCACGCCGAGGTTGCGGCCCGACATCCCGGCATGGGCAAGTTCGCCGTACAGCCGGACGTGGTCGCCCAGGTGCAGGTCGGCACCGCCGACCACGCGGAAAATGTCCTGTCGCTGCGCCTCGCGGTCGCGCAGGTTGGGATTGGTGGTCAGGTTGACGCGCGCCCGGAACTCGCCGGAAAGGGTCAGATAGACGTCGTCGCCGGCGATCGGGATGTATTTGAGCTTGTCGAGGATATCCTCGCGCTTCTTCGGATCGCGATACTTCGTCCAGTCCTCGGCCCAGCGCGACTGGTTGTAGCCGCCGGCGGTTACCCCGTCACCGACCCCGACGGTCGGATACTCCTGTGCGACGACACGGGCATTGCCGCGATCTGCGATCTGCGTGGCGGCGATCGGGGCGGGGGCGGCCGGGGCGTTTTCGGCCCACGCGGCCGACGGCGTGATCAGGGCAGTGGCGGTGCACAGCCGCAGCAACGTCTTCATGAAATTCTCTCCGGTGCCTTGCGGGGCAACAAAATGGGTGCCGGTGCGGGTGTATTCCCTCTGCACCGACACCCGTTAACCAATTACTCGGCGGCGACGGCGCCTTCGGGCATCTGGTCGACCCGCACGCTGCGACCGGCCAGCGCCTCGTCGAACTGGTGCTTGTCCAGCTTGCCTTCCCACTTGGCGACGACGACGGTCGCGACCGCATTGCCGATGAAGTTGGTCAGGCTGCGGCATTCCGACATGAACCGGTCGACGCCGAGGATCAGCGCCATGCCCGCGACCGGCACCGACGGCACGATCGACAGCGTGGCGGCCAGCGTGATGAAGCCCGCACCGGTGACGCCGGCCGCGCCCTTCGACGACAGCATCGCGACCGCCAGCAGCAGCACCTGCTGCCCGATCGTCAGTTCGACATTGCACGCCTGCGCGATGAACAGCGCCGCCATCGTCATGTAGATGTTGGTGCCGTCGAGGTTGAACGAATAGCCGGTGGGAACGACCAGCCCGACGATCGACTTCGGAATGCCGGCGCGCTCCATCTTCTCGATCAGCGAGGGCAGGGCGCTTTCCGACGACGACGTGCCGAGCACCAGCAGCAGTTCGGCCTTCAGGTACGAGATGAGCTTGAAGATCGAAAAGCCGCAGAACTGCGCGACCGCACCGAGGATCACGACCACGAACAGGAAGGCGGTGAGGTAGAAGGTGCCGACCAGCGCGGCGAGGCTGAACAGCGTGCCGATGCCGTATTTGCCGATGGTGAACGCCATCGCGCCGAACGCACCGAGCGGGGCCGCCTTCATGACGATCGCGACGACCTTGAAAAAGGCGATCGAGATGTCGTTCAGCGCGTCGAGCACGCGCTCGCCCTTGTCGCCGATCATGGCGAGGCCGATCCCGAACAGGATCGCCACGAACAGCGTCTGCAGGATGTTGCCTTCGGTCAGCGCCGACAGGAACGTGTCGGGGATGATCCCGGTCAGAAAGCCGGTGATCGTCGTGTCATGCGCCTTGGCAGCGTATTCGGTGACCTTCGACGTGTCGAGCGTCGTCGGGTCGATGTTCAGCCCCGCACCCGGCTGGACGACGTTGCCGACGATCATGCCGATGATGAGCGCGAGCGTGGAGAAGAACAGGAAATAGGCGAACGCCTTGCCGGCGACGCGGCCGACGCTGGCCAGGTCGCGCATCCCGGCGATACCGGTGACGATGGTCAGGAAGATCACCGGCGCGATGATCATCTTCACCAGCTTGATGAAGGCGTCGCCGATCGGCTTAAGCGCCTCACCCGTCGACGGGTAGAAATGGCCGAGCAGCACGCCCGCGATGATCGCGATCAGCACCTGTACATACAGGTGCTTGTACCACGGCTTGGCGGCGGGCGGGATCGCCGGGTGGGTGGGGGCGGTAGCGATGATCATGCGGCGACCTTTCATCCTCTGTTGGCGCTCGGCTCCGGCTCTTCCAGGCGGTTGCCGCGACACCATGGGTTTACCCGGCTGCAATCCGACTTGTCCTGATTGCAATCGTCGAAATTAAAACATTACAAAACAGCTAGATAGCTATCGAGGTATTGTTGGATTGGGCCGCTTTTCGCCACGAAATTTCTGTCCGAGTGCAAATTGTTGCACATTGCATCCGGTCGCCATATGCAATGGTGCATGCGATGGAGACTCCGCACCGGCTGGATCATTTGGCTGTGCGGGGCGCTGCTGCTGAGCGTCACCGTGGCCGCGATCGTCGCGCGGATCGCCGAGCGCCGGGCGCGTGCCGAACTGGTCGCGTCGATGGAAAGCGATGCGCGGTTGCGGCAGGTATTGCTTGCCAGCGAGGTTGCCCGGTTCCGCCTGCTGCCGCTGGCGCTGGCCGACGATCGCGACGTGGTCGCCGCGATGCGCGGCGAGGCAGGCGCGACCGCCGCGCTGGATCGCAAGTTCGAGGCACTGGCGCGGACGACCGGGGCCTCGGTCATCTATCTGGTCGGTACGGATGGCCGGGCGATCGCGGCGAGCAACTGGGCCGGGCCGCAGAGTTTCGTCGGCAATGATTACGGCTTTCGCCGCTACTACAACGACGCGGTCGCCAATGGATCGGGCACCCAGTTCGCGCTCGGCACCGTCAGCCATCGCCCCGGCCTGTATCTCAGCCGCCGGACGATCAATCGCGGCGTCGTGGTCGTGAAACTCGAATTCGACGTGATCGAGCGGGAGTGGCGGGCGGCGGGTGGCATCACCTTCGTCACCGACGGTGCGGGCGTCGTGCTGATCTCCAGCCGCCCGTCGTGGCGCTTCGCCACCACCCGCAGCATCTCGACCACGGTCGCCGCCGCGGTGCGTGCCGACAGCGGAGCGCAGGTCCTGAAAGCCCCGCCCTTCGCCAGCGTCGGCGACGCGGTCCGGCTGAACGGACAGCGGACCCTGCTGCAGCATGTCGCGACCGGGCCCGACGACGGCGGATGGCGCGTCCACCTGATCATGCCGGTACAGCCGACGGTCGGCGGCGTGGTGCGCGGCAGCGCGCTCGCGGCGGCACTGACCACGCTGGCGCTGCTGGCGCTGGCGTGGGGGCTGCACGAACGCTCACGGCGGCGCGCGCTACGCACCAGCGAGCTGGAGGCCGCCGTCGCCGACCGCACCGCCAAGCTGCGCGCCGAGATCGACGAGCGCGCCGCCGCGGAAGAACGCGCCGCCGAACTGCGCGAGGGGCTGCGCCAGGCGAACCGCCTCGCCGCGCTGGGACAGATCACCGCCAGCGTCGCGCACGAGACCGCCCAGCCGGTCGCGGCGATCCGCAACTATGTCGCGACCGCGCGGCAACTGCTGGCGCGGGGCGATCCGCGCGCGGTCGACGACAATCTCGGTGCGATCGCGCGGTTGACCGACCGCATCGGGCTGGTCACTGCCGAACTGCGCGGCTTCGCGCGCAAGGGCAGCGGGACGATCGGCCCGATCCCGCTGGCCGAGGTGGTCGACGGCGCGCGCCTGATCCTGAAGGAACGGCTGTCCGAGGTTGCCTTCACCGTACCCGCGATCGCGCCGGACCTGATCGTGGTCGCCGGGCGGGTGCGGCTGGAACAGGTATTGGTGAACCTGTTGCAGAACGCGCTGGAGGCGCTCGGCGGCCGGCCGGATCCCCGCATCGCGATCGAGATGGATGTGCAGCCCATGACGGTATCGCTGATCGTCGCCGACAATGGTCCCGGCATCGACCCGGCCGTCGCCGACCGGATGTTCACTCCGTTTGTGACCAGCCGGCCGAACGGGCTGGGACTGGGGCTGGTGATCGCGCAGGACATCATGACCGATCTGGGCGGTACGTTGCGGCTGTTGCCTTCGGACGGGGGCGCGCGGTTCGAGGCGACGTTGCGGCGGGTGCCATGAGCGGACCGTCCGACCGGGCCGGGCGCGTCGCGCTGGTCGAGGACGACGAAGACCTGCGCGTCTCGACCGCGCAGCTGCTGACGCTGGCCGGGTTCGACGTAGTGGCCTTTCCCGCGGCCCCGCCTGCGCTGCTCGCGATCGACGCCGAGTTCGACGGGATCGTCGTCACCGACGTCCGGATGCCGCTAATGTCGGGGATAGAGCTATTCCGGATCCTGCGCGAACGCGACCCGACGCTGCCGGTCGTGCTGGTTACCGGCCATGCCGATGTCGAGACCGCGGTGGAGACGATCAAGGCCGGGGCGTGGGATTTCCTGTCCAAGCCGTTCGATCCCGACGCGCTGGTCGCCGCCGCCACGCGGGCGATGGCGGCGCGGACGCTGGCGCTGGAGAACCGGCGGCTGCGGGCGCAGGCGGCGGGTGGCGAACAGGCGGCGCTGGTCGGGCGGTCGCCGGCGATCGCCCGGCTGCGCGACATGATCCCGGTGCTGGCCGACACCGATATCGACCTGCTGATCGAGGGGGAAACCGGTACCGGCAAGGAATTGCTGGCCCGCGCGATCCACCGGGCCGGACGCCGCGCGCGGCATCGATTCGTCTCGGTCGCCTGCGCCGCGCTGCCGGGACCGGCGATCGAGGACGAACTGTTCGCGACCGTCGGCGACCGCGGGATCGTGGCGGCGCAGCGCGGCACGCTGTTCCTCGACGATATCGACCAGGCGTCGCGCGGGTTGCAGGGGCGGCTGACCCAGGTGATCGAGGATCGCGCGCTGCGTGGCGCCCGCGACGTCGTGCCCATCGACGTGCGGGTGATCGCAACCGCGGCGGAGGAGGCGCAGCGCGGGCCGGACGCGATCGCGCCGGGGCTGCTCTACCGGCTGGCAGCGGTGCGGCTCCGCATGCCGCCGCTGCGCGACCGGCGCGAGGACGTGCCGTTGCTGTTCGCGCATCTGGTCGACCTGTCGGCGAACCGGCTGCGGCGGCCGGTGCCCGCGCTGACACAGGGTGCGCGCGACATGCTGGCGCGGCACGACTGGCCGGGCAACGTCCGCGAACTGGCGCATTTCGCCGACCGGTTCGTGCTGGGGTTGGACGGCGGCAGCGACGCGGCGTCCGGCAGCGATGCCACCCGGCCGCTCCCCGAACGGCTGGCGGCGTTCGAGCGCGAGGCGATCCTGTCGGCGATCGCGGCGACCGGCGGTGAGATCGGCGCGGCGATCGACCGCCTCGGCATCCCGCGCAAGACGTTCTACTACAAGGTGCAGCGGCTCGGCATCGACCTACGGACGCTGCGCAACCAGGGTTAGGGACGGCAAACGGCCCGCCCGCTAGACCGAAAGCCCGTCGTCCGGAACATAGGCCAGCCCGGCCCGCGCCTCCAGCGCCGTGCGGTCGCGCATGACGATCCGTCCGCGCGAACAGCGGACCATATGCTCGCCCTCGAGGATGTGGAGGCAATCGGTGACGGTCGCACGGCGCAGGTTGAGCGTCGCCGCGATCGAGGCATGGGTGACCGACATTGCGTCGCCGTCGATCCGGTCGTCGATCATCAGCAGCAGGCGCGCGATGCGACGCTCGGGCACGTCGCGCAGCGCCGAGGCGAGGGTGCGCGCCATCTGCATCGAGAAACGCTGGGCGAAGGTCAGGATCGCCTTCAGCAGCACCGGATGCTGCTCGGCCGTCTCCACCACCGCGGCGGCCGGGATGACGATCGCGGTACCCGGCTGGATATGCGCGCGCGACGTGAACGGCGTCGGCTGGTCGCTGAACAGCCGCGACCAGCCGACCACGCCGTCGCGCCCGATCATGCCGACATCCTGCGACGATCCGCCGGTCGACAGCGACAGCATCGCCGGCGCGCCTTCGGGAAAGACCAGCCGGTCGATCGGCTCGCCGCTGCGCGTCAGGATTTCGCCGGGCTGCAATTCGATGCGGGTCGCGGATCGCGCCAGTAACCGCCGCACCTCGAGGTGCAGCGCGCCGATCAGCATGTTGTCGGTCGTGGGCAGGCCAGTAGCCGCGTCGGCCGGGTTTTCTGTCATTACTGCGAACGCCATCCGGCCTTCTTTTGCCCGCAAGAACAGCATCAATCCAGTCGTCCGGCGCACCTTGTACGGAACCGTACGTGCGAAGGCGAACGTGCGTCCATTAACCTCCATCAACCGTTGGGGCGTGACAACGATCCAGGGAGACGGTGCCATGACCGACCAGACATTGGTGACGGAGGCGTTCGAAGCACGGGCGAAGCGGCGGGACGATCGCCGCGATTTCTTCAAGATGCTGAGTGGTGCCGCCGTCGTGGGGGGCGCGGCGATCTTCGCCACCCGCTCCGACGACGCCCTGGCGCAGAGTGCGCCGAGCGATGCCGACGTGCTGAACTTCGCGCTGAACCTCGAATATCTTGAGGCGCAATTCTATTATTTCGCGGCATTCGGTTCGGGGCTGCCCAATTCGATCCTCACCGGCACCGGCACGCAGGGCGCGGTCACCGGCGGTCGTCAGGTAAACTTCTCCGACGCGGTCGTCGGGCAATATGCCCGCGAGATCGCGGCAGACGAGCGCGCGCATGTCGAATTCCTGCGCACGGCGCTGGGCACGGCGGCGGTCGCGCAGCCGGCGATCGACATCAGCGCATCGGCGACGGGCGCCTTTTCCTCGGCGGCGCGTGCTGCCGGGCTGATCGGTGCCGGGGCGTCGTTCGATCCCTATGCCAGCGACGAGAATTTCCTGCTCGGCGCATATATCTTCGAGGATGTCGGCGTCACCGCCTACAAGGGCGCGGCACCGTTGCTGTCCAGCAAGACCTTCCTCGAAGCGGCCGCCGGCATTCTGGCGGTCGAGGCGTATCACGCCGCGATCGTGCGTACGACGCTGTATGCCAAGGGGATCGAGACCCCGGCGTCCGGCCTGATCGCGGCGAGCGATTCGATCTCGAACGCACGCGACAGCCTCGACGGAACGCTCGACCTCGACCAGGGGCTGACCCCGTTGGCGAGCAACCCGAGCGCTAGCAACATCGCGCCGCTCGACAATAACGGCATCGCCTTCAGCCGGTCGGCCGGACAGGTGCTCAACATCGTCTATCTGACCAACGCCCAGGCCAGCGGTGGGGGCTTCTTCCCCAATGGTGTCAACGGCACCATCCGCGCCAGCGCCGCCAACTGAGCCCAGGGAGAGACATCATGACGAACGATCCGATTCTGCAGGTGCTCGAAGCCTGTGGCGAACGTCGCAATGCGCGGCGCGACTTCATCCGCTTCGCCGGCGGGGCCGCGGTCGCCACGGCGGGCGCGACGGTGCTGTCCGCGTGCAGCGACAGCGGCGGCGGCTTCATCGACGGCACCACGCCGACGCCCACCCCGACACCGACCGGCACTGCGGCGCTGACCGATGCCGACGTGCTGAACTTCGCGCTGAACCTCGAATATCTCGAAGCGCAATTCTATGCCTTCGCTGCCAACGGTGCCGGCCTGCCCAACAGCAGCCTGTCGGGTACCGGCACGCAAGGGGCGGTCACCGGCGGCCGGCAGGTGACGTTCACCGATCCGCTGGTCGCGCGCTACGCCCGTGAAATCGCCGCCGACGAACTGGCGCACGTCAACTTCCTGCGCACCGCGCTCGGATCGGCGGCGGTGGCGCAACCGGCGATCGACATCGGCACCACCCCGACCAGCGCCTTCTCGAACGCGGCCCGTGCCGCGGGGCTGATCGGGGCCGGCGCCTCCTTCGACGTCTATGCGACGGACGAAAACTTCCTCCTCGGCGCGTTCATCTTCGAGGATGTCGGCGTCACCGCGTACAAGGGGGCGGTCGGCTTCATCAGCAACAAGACCTTCCTCGAGGCCGCAGCGGGCATCCATGCCGCCGAGGCGTATCACGCCGGGCTGGTGCGGACGGTGCTGTATCGCAAGGGCATCGCCACGCCCGCGCTGATCGACGCGACGGAGGCGATCTCCACCGCGCGCGACAGCCTCGACGGCAGCAGCGATCTCGATCAGGGCGTCCGTCCGACCGGAAGCGGTGCGACCGCGGTGTCGAACATCGTACCGACCGACGGCAGCGGCATCGCGTTCAGCCGGACGCCGGGACAGGTGCTCAACATCGTCTATCTCGACCGCACCGCCAAGACCGCCGGGGGCTTCTTCCCCAGCGGCGTCAACGGCACGATCCGTTCGAGCGCGGCGAACTAAGGGGTGGGGCGGCGTTCCGGTGTCGTGCCGGGACGTCGCCCCCTTCGTCGTCAGGCCGCAGGCGGCCCCACCAGCCGCGCATACGCCTCTTCGGCCGGCCCATATGTCATCGCCGCCATTTCCAGCAGCTTCTCGCGATCGCGCACGATCACCCGCCCGCGCAATGCACGGATCGCCAGCGTCTCCTCCAGCTTGTGGAGCGCGTCGGTGATGCTGCTGCGCCGGACCGCCAGCATAAGGCGGAATTCCTCGTGCGTCATCGCGATCTCGTCGCCGCGCACGCGGTCGTGATAGAGCAGGATCCAGCGCGCGAGCCGCCGCTCGACCGGATGCGACAGCGCCGACACGACCGTCCGCCCCATCTGGATCAGGAACACCTGCACGAACCGCAGGAGCGCCGCCTGGAGCGATTCGCTCTGGTCGAGCGCCGCCATCAGCAGGTCGACCGGAATGCGCAGCGCCGTGCCCGGCTCGGCGCGCAGCACCACGTCGTGCGGTGAACGGTCGTCGCCCAGCAGCACCGGCCAGCCGACATAGCCGTCCGATCCCAGCAATCCCACCGCATGCAGCCGTTCGCCGTCGATCACCTCCAGCACCGCGGCGATGCCCCCTTCGAGGAAATAGACATGCTCGATCGGCCCGCCGGCGGTCAGCAGCGTGTCGCCCACCTCCAGCGCGATGCGTTCGAGCGAGGGGGCGAGCAAGGCGCGATCGCCCGCTTCGAGCGAGGCGAGCAGGCGATTGCCGTCGCCGATGGGGCAGGCCGGCATCATGCCGTCAATAGTGCGGGGTAAGACCGTCATAGGCAGCATGTTCCATGGCTTTCATTGCAAAGGCAAACTCGAAGCTGCGCCGAAGGCTCCCTGTGCCCGGACGGCCACAGGCGTCTGGCATTGCATGTGCGATGCCGATTGCCGTTTGCCCGCGCCTTGCATAGACAGGGCGCGACCGTGCCCAGCCTTCACGCCCTTGCCAATCCCCGGCGTTTCCTGTCGATCGCCCGGCCGCTCACGCCGCTGCTGGTGTGGGGCGGGCTCGTGCTGTTCGCCTTCGGCTGCTGGGCCGGGCTGACGCAGACGCCGGCGGATTATCTGCAGGGCGACAGCGTCCGCATCCTCTATGTCCATGTCCCGGCCGCGTGGCTGGGGATGGGCGGCTGGTCGAGCCTCGCCATCGCCAGCATCGTCTTTCTGGTTTGGCGGCATCCGCTGGCCGCCGTGGCCGCGCGGGCGATCGCGCTGCCCGGTGCGCTGTTCACCGCGCTGTGCCTCGCCACCGGATCGATCTGGGGCCGGCCGACCTGGGGGACGTGGTGGCAATGGGACGGGCGGCTGACGTCGATGCTGCTGCTGTTCTTCGTCTATCTCGCCTATCTCGCCCTCGCCCGCGCCGATGCCGATCGCGATGGCGACGGCCGGATTCCGGCGCTGTTCGGCATCGCCGGCACCGCGCTGCTGCCGGTCATCCGCTATTCGGTGCTGTGGTGGCGCACGCTGCATCAGGGACCGAGCATCACCCTGACCAGATCGACGATCGATCCCGCGATCCTGTGGCCGCTGTTCTTCACCGCCGGGGGCGCGAGTCTGTTGTTCGGCGGGATCGTGCTGATGCGGATGCGCGCCGACCTCGCCCGGATCAAGGCGGAGGCGCGGATGCGCCGGCGGGCGGCGGCATGAACCACTGGGCCTTCATCGCCGCCGCCTATGGCGTGACGCTGGGCGGGATCGCCGCGATCACCATCGCGTCATGGGTGGCGATGCGCCGCGCGGAGCGGGGATGAGTCCGAAACGGCAACGCATGACGCTGGCGCTGCTGGCGGTCGTCGCGATCGTCGGCGCGGTGCTGCTGGCGATGTCGGCGCTGGGCGAGGAGGCGGCGTTCTTCTACGCGCCCGCCGATGCCGCCGCCGCGCCGCTCGAAAGGCCGGTGCGGCTGGGCGGCATGGTCGCGCCCGGATCGGTCAAGCGCGATGCCGATGGAGTCACGATCCGCTTCACCGTCACCGATGGCAAGGCGACCGTGCCGGTTCGCTTCGCCGGGATCGTCCCCGACCTGTTCCGCGAGAATTCGGGCGTGGTCGCCGAAGGGCGCTTCGTCGCGGGCGGCGGGTTCGTCGCCGACAATCTGCTCGCCAAGCATGACGAGCGGTACATGCCGCCGCAGGTCGCGGGCAAGATGCACAAGAGCGAGAGCATCGCCCGATGATCGCCGAAATCGGTCTGGCGGCGCTGTGGCTGGCGGCGGCGATGGCGTTGTTGCAGCTGGCGATGGCGGCGATCGCGTTGTCGTCGCGCGCCGCCGAGCCGCCGCCGATCGTCCGCGACCTGCTGTCCGCGGTCCGTCCGGTCGCGGTGGCGCAGGCGCTGCTGGCGACGGGGGCGTTCGCCGCGCTGGTCGCGCTGTTCGCGCGGACCGACCTGTCGGTGCTGCTGGTCGCGCAGAACAGCCATTCGGCCAAGCCGATGCTGTACAAGGTCGCCGCGACCTGGGGCAATCACGAAGGGTCGATGCTGCTGTGGATCACCGTCCTGGCGGCGGCGGGCGGCGGCATCGCGCTGTTCGAACGGATGCTGGCCGTCCGCACCCATGCCGCGACGCTGGCGGCGCAGGGGGCGATCGCGGCGGGATTCTATGCGTTCCTGCTGTTCGCCTCCAACCCGTTCGCGCGGCTGTCGCCGGCACCGCGCGAGGGGCTGGGGCTTAACCCGCTGTTGCAGGACCCGGGCCTCGCCTTCCATCCGCCGACGCTCTATCTCGGCTATGTCGGGCTGTCGGTCGCCTTTTCCTTCGCGGTCGGCGCGCTGGTCACCCGCGATGTCGGGCGCGACTTCGCGCGGGCGATGCGGCCCTGGGTGCTGGGCGCGTGGATTTTCCTGACCATCGGCATCACCGCCGGCAGCTACTGGGCCTATTACGAGCTTGGCTGGGGCGGCTGGTGGTTCTGGGACCCGGTCGAGAATGCGTCGTTGATGCCGTGGCTGGCGGCAACCGCGTTGCTGCATTCGGTGACGGTGCTGGCGACGCGCGACGGCCTGCGCGCATGGACCGTGATGCTGTCGGTCGTCGCCTTTTCGATGTCGATGGTCGGTACCTTCCTCGTCCGCTCAGGCATCCTGACCAGCGTCCACGCCTTCGCGGTCGATCCGACGCGCGGCGGGTTCATCCTCGCGCTGTTGATCCTTTATATTGGCGGCGCGCTGGCGCTGTTCGCGTTCCGGGTCGGGACCGTTCGGCAGGGCGCGCTGTTCGAACCGGTCAGCCGCGAAGGCGGGCTGGTGCTCAACAACCTGCTGCTGTCGGTCATCCTGGGCATCGTGCTGATCGGCACGCTCTATCCGCTGGTGGCGGAGGCGTTCGGGGTGCAGCTGTCGGTCGGCCCGCCATTCTTCAACCGTGCCGCCGGGCCGATCGCGTTGATACTGGTCGCCGCGATGACGATCGGTCCGCTGTTGCGCTGGCGGCGCGACCACGGCCTCTCGGTGTTGCGGCGGGTAGCGGCACCGGGCGCGATCGCGCTGATCGTCATGGTGGCCGCCCGCGCCGTGACCGATGCCGGATGGCTGCCGGTGCTGGGCCTTGCCTTCGCCACCGGGCTGGCGGTCGCCAGCGTCCTGCCGCTGGTCGGGCGCAAGCCGTGGCGCACCCCGCTGGCGATCTACGGCATGGTCGTCGCGCATCTCGGCATCGCCGTCAGCCTTGCCGGCATGGCCAGCGACAGCGCGTTCACCGCCGAACGCCTCGTCGCCGCCGCGCCGGGCGAACATCACGCCGTCGGCCCGTTCGACGTGCGCTTCGACGGGATCAGGCCGGTGGTCGGCGACAACTGGTCGGCGGTGCAGGGCAGGCTGACCGTGACGCGCGGCGGCGGGCGTCCGTTCGTGCTGCGCCCCGAACAGCGCTTCTTCGCCAACCCGCCGACCGAGACCAGCGAGGCGGCGCTCGCCACCTTCTGGGACGGACAGCTCTATGCCGTGCTCGGTCGCGACGATGTCGGCGGGCGACGCCAGCTGCGGCTGTGGTGGAAGCCGTTCGTGACGCTCATCTGGGCGGGCGGCGGCATGATTGCGCTGGGCGGACTGCTGGCGCTGGTCGGCCGGGTGCGGCGCGGCCGGCGGAAGGCGGCGGCATGAACCGTCGCCTGCTCTGGATGCCGCTGGTCGCGTTCGTGGTCGTCGCCGCGCTGTTCGCGTGGATGCTGCCGCAGGAGCCCGACCGGCAGGTGCGCTCGCGCCTGATCGGCAAGCCGCTGCCCGACTTCACGCTGGCGCCGATCGCGGCGGGCAAGCCGGGGCTTGCCACCGCCGCCTTCCGCGCCGGCAAGCCGCGGCTGCTCAACGTCTTCGGCAGCTGGTGCATCCCGTGCGCGGCCGAAGCGCCGCAACTGGCGAAGCTGGCGGCGGCGGGCGCGCCGATCGATGCCATCGCGATCCGCGACACCCGCGCCGACGTCGCGCAGTTCCTTGCCCGCAACGGCGATCCGTTCGCGGCGATCGGCGACGACCGCAACAGTTCGGTGCAACTGTCGCTCGGATCGTCGGGCGTGCCCGAAACCTTCGTGATCGACGGGCAGGGGCGTATCGCGCACCAGCATATCGGCGCGATCCGCGACGAGGACGTGCCGGTGCTGCTCGCCAAACTCGCGGAGGTCGCGAAATGAAGTGGCTGCTGCCCCTCCCGCTGCTGCTCGCCGGCCCGGCGCTCGCCCAGTCGCGCGTCCCGCCGCCAGCGCTGGCCGATACGCAGCTGCCGGATATGGCGCAGGAACGCTCGGCCAAGGCACTGATGGAAACGCTGCGCTGCCTCGTCTGTCAGGGGCAGTCGATCGCCGACAGCGATGCCGACATGGCCGCCGACATGCGCGCGCTGGTGCGGCAACGGATCGCGGCGGGGGAGCAGCCCGACCGGGTGCGCGACTGGCTGATCGAGCGCTATGGCGACTATGTCAGCTACGACCCGCCGCTGTCGGCGGCGACCGGGCCGTTGTGGATCGCGCCGATCCTGTTGCTGGCGATCGGCGGGCTGGTGGCGGCACGCAGTTTGAAGCGGGGACGGCGATGAACGGCTGGTTCCTGCTCGCGCTGCTGCTGGCGGCGACCTTCGGCCTGATCGTGGTCGCTCGCGTGGCGAAGCCGCTATGGGGCTTTGTCGGCGCCGCGCTGATGCTCGGCGCGGCCGGCTATGCGTGGCAGGGGCGCCCCGAACTGCGCGGCGATCCGCGCGGCGCGGTGCGGGTGACGCAGCCCGAGGATCTGGCCGCCGACGACCTGCGCGACGCCATCTGGGGGCGGTTCACCTATGATTACGCCTATGCCATCGCGGCCGACGGGCTGGCGCGCGCGGGCGCGACGCAGGCTGCGGCCAACGCGGTGCTCGGCGGGCTGGCTCGCGCGCCCGGGAGCGGCCGGCTCTGGACCCGGCTCGGCACCGCGATCCTCGCGCATGACGGCGGGCAGGTGCTGTCGCCCGCCGCCCGCGTCGCCTTCGCCCGCGGCATCGCCACCGCGCCCGATCATCCGGGCCCGTATTTCTATTACGGGATGGCGCTGATCCAGACCGGCGACCTGCCCGGCGCGAAGCGCGCATGGCTCGCCGCGCTGGCGCGGACGCCGCGACAGGCGAGCTATCGGCGGGATCTGGCGATGCGGCTGGTGCTGCTCGACCGGCTCATGGCGATGCGGCCGGTGGCGGGGAAGTAGCGAGCGGGACGCCAGCTTTTGCCGCAACGCCCGCCGAATTGTCACCCCGGATCAGGTCCGGGGTGACGGAGGGGGCGGGGCAGGGCAATCTGCCTCGCACCGCCTCCCCGTTGCATCAACTCCCCGTGCCGCGTCCGGTCTTCGCCTGCAACGCATCGATCGCCTTCGACGCATCCGCCTTGGTCAGCGTGTCGTCGAACGGCTCGCCGGCTTCCTCGCTCAGCGTCTTGAGGTACGACGCCTGCGCACCGGTCATCGCCTCGTCGCCGGTGGTCCAGTCGTCGGGGTCCTTTTCGGCGTTCGAAAAGGGTTCGCTCTTGGGGTTAGCATGGTCGGTCATGGGATGAATCCTTTCGTTGCACCAACCACGCCGTTCCCAATTCGTTCCGTCGCGCCGCCGGTCAGTTTCCGCCCGGCGGGCCGCCCATGTCGCGGAAGCTGTCGGGCACGTCGGTGCGCGGATGGCCGGCCGGGGTCGGCAGCGGTTCGATCACCGGCGATTCGGGCGTGTCGAACCCGCCTTCCCATTTGGCGATGACGCTGGCGGCGATCGCGTTGCCGACCACATTGGTCGCGGTGCGGCCCATGTCGAGGAAATGGTCGATCGCGAGGATCAGCAGCAGCCCGGCCTCGGGAATGTTGAACATGCCCAGTGTCGCGGCGATCACCACCAGGCTGGCGCGCGGCACGCCGGCGATCCCCTTCGACGTGATCATCAGCACCAGCAGCATCAGGAACATCTGTCCCCAGCTCAGGTCGATGCCATAGGCCTGCGCGATGAAGATCGACGCGAACGTCATGTACATCATCGATCCGTCGAGGTTGAACGAATAGCCCAGCGGCAGCACGAAGCTGGCGATGCGCGGCGGCACGCCGAACCGGTCGAGCGCCTCCAGCGTGCGCGGATAGGCGGCTTCCGACGACGCGGTCGAAAAGCCGAGCAGGATCGGGTCGCGCAGGTAGCGCAGCAGCATCTTCACCCGCGGCCCGATGATGACGAAGGCGATGCCGATCAGCACCGTCCACAGCGTGGCGAGGCCGAGATAGAAGCTGCCCATGAAATAGGCGAGGTCGCCGATGATCCCCGGCCCGCGTTCGGCCAGCGTCGCCGTCACCGCCGCGAACACCGCGAACGGGGCGAAGCGCATGACGTAGTCGGTGACCTGCAACATCACCGCGACGAGGCCCTCGAGCGCGCGGACCAGCGGCTTGCCCTTGTCGCCCACCGCCGTCAGCGCGACGCCGATGAACAGCGAGAAGATGACGATCTGCAGGATCTCGTTGGTCGCCATCGCCTCGATGCCGGAGGCGGGGAAGATATGGGCGACGAACTTGACGAAATCGAACGCCGGCTTCGCCACGCCGGTATCGGCGGTGACCGGCGGGACGGGCAGGCCCAGGCCGACGCCCGGCTGCAACAGGTTCACCAGCAACAGGCCGAGCAGCAGCGAGATGAAGCTCGCCATCACGAACCAGCCGAGCGAGCGCAGGCCGACCCGGCCCAGCGACGAACTGTCGCCCATATGCGCGATGCCGACGACCAGCGTCGAGAACACCAGCGGCGCGATAATCATCTTGATGAGCCGCAGGAACACGGTCGTCACGGCGGACAGGTAATAGGCGATGCTTTTCAACGTCGCGGAACCGCTGCCGCCGCCATCGTCGAGCCCGGCGTTCAGCGCCCAGCCGAGGATCAGGCCGGATACCAGCGCGATGAGGATGAAAGTCGTGAGCCGCTTGGCCATGCGTCGTCCCTGTTCGTTTGCGCGCAAAGGGAGGGGAATGTTTCGTCCGGGTCAACCCCCGTGCGCGTCGTCGCTTGGCAAGCGTGAAAACGCTGCGTATCGAGCATTGCCATGACCTCGACCAACGATGTTCGCCGCTCGTTCCTCGACTTTTTCGAGAAGGCGGGCCACGCCCGCGTCCCGTCCGCACCGCTCGTTCCGCAGAACGATCCGACGCTGATGTTCGTCAATGCGGGCATGGTGCCGTTCAAGAACGTGTTCACCGGGCTGGAGACGCGGCCGTACGTGACGGCGACGTCGTCGCAGAAATGCGTGCGCGCCGGGGGCAAACACAACGATCTCGACAATGTCGGCTATACCGCGCGCCATCACACCTTCTTCGAAATGCTCGGCAATTTCTCGTTCGGCGATTATTTCAAGGAACAGGCGATCGTGAACGCGTGGGGCTTGCTGACCCGCGAATG
The DNA here is from genome assembly GCF_030062225.1 of Sphingomonas sp. 2R-10. Classification (NCBI taxonomy): domain Bacteria; kingdom Pseudomonadati; phylum Pseudomonadota; class Alphaproteobacteria; order Sphingomonadales; family Sphingomonadaceae; genus Sphingomonas; species Sphingomonas sp. 2R-10. The sequence continues at coordinate 34,577 of NZ_JASCXF010000005.1, read as the reverse complement.
GGGGCTGCCGGCGGACAGGCTGACCGCGACCGTCTATCATACCGACGACGAGGCGTTCGACCTGTGGAGGAAGATCGCCGGCCTGCCCGATCACCGGATCATCCGCATCCCCACCAAGGACAATTTCTGGGCGATGGGCGACAGCGGCCCGTGCGGCCCGTGTTCGGAAATCTTCTACGACCATGGCGACCACATCCCCGGCGGTCCTCCGGGCTCGCCGGACGAGGATGGCGACCGCTTCGTCGAGATTTGGAATCTCGTGTTCATGCAATATGAGCAGGATGCGAACGAGATCGTCGGCGAACTGCCCAAGAAGTCTATCGATACCGGCATGGGGCTGGAACGGATCGCGGCGGTGATGCAGGGCGTGTCGGACAATTACGACACCGACACGTTCAGGGCGCTGATCGCCGCATCGTGCGAGCTGACGGCCACGCGGGCCGAAGGCGAACTGCAGGCCAGCCACCGCGTCATCGCCGACCATCTGCGCGCATCGGGCTTCCTGATCGCCGATGGCGTCCTGCCCGCCGCCGATGGCCGCGGCTATGTGCTGCGCCGGATCATGCGCCGGGCGATGCGCCATGCGCATCTGCTGGGTGCGAAGGACCCGTTGATGCACCGGCTGGTCGGGTCGCTGGTGTCCGAAATGGGCGCGGCATACCCTGAACTGGTCCGCGCGCAGCCGCTGATCGAGGCGACGCTCGCGCAGGAGGAAACGCAGTTCCGCCGTACGCTCGACAAGGGGCTGAAGCTCCTCGACGAAGCCACTGCCGGTTTCGCCGATGGCGCGACGCTGGCGGGGGAAACCGCGTTCAGGCTCTACGACACCTATGGCTTTCCCTATGACCTGACCGAGGATGCGCTGCGCGCGCAGGGTTACGGCGTCGACCGTGCCGGCTTCGACGCGGCGATGGCCGAACAGAAGCGCGCCGCCCGCGCCGCGTGGAAGGGCTCGGGTGCCAAGGCGTCGGACGATGTCTGGTTCGACGTGCTGGAGAGCGCCGGCGCGACCGAGTTCATCGGCTATTCGGTCGAGGCGGGCGAGGGGCAGGTCGTCGCGATCGTCCGCGACGGCGCGCGCGTCGACAGCGCGGTGGCAGGCGACGAGGTGCTGGTGCTGACCAACCAGACGCCCTTCTATGCCGAAAGCGGCGGTCAGGTCGGCGACGCCGGCACCATGACGACCGACGCGGGATTGCGCGCGACCGTCACCGACACCGCCAAGCAGCTCGGCAAGCTCCACGCCCATGTCGTGACGATCGACGCCGGCACGGTGAAGATCGGCGACAGCGTCGCGCTGGCCATCGACCATGCCCGCCGCGCGCAGATCCGCGCCAACCACTCGGCGACGCATCTGCTGCACGAGGCGCTGCGCGAACGGCTCGGCACCCATGTCGCGCAAAAGGGGTCGATGGTCGCGCCCGAACGGCTGCGTTTCGACTTCTCGCAACCCTCGCCGATCGCGGCGGACGCGCTGGCGCTGGTCGAGGCCGACGTCAACGCGCAGGTTCGCGGCAACGGTGGGGTCACCACGCGGCTGATGACCCCCGACGATGCGATCGCGATGGGCGCGATGGCGCTGTTCGGCGAGAAATATGGCGACGAGGTCCGTGTCGTGTCGATGGGGCAGGATGCGGAAGGCACCTATTCGATCGAACTGTGCGGTGGCACCCACGTCAATGCGCTGGGCGAGATCGGGCTGTTCAAGATCGTGTCGGAAGGCGCGGTATCGTCGGGCGTCCGCCGGGTCGAGGCGCTGACCGGCGAAGCGGCGCGGCAATGGCTCGGCAACCGCGATGCGAAGCTGCGCGAGGCGGCGGCGGCGCTGAAGGCGACCCCCGACGAAGTGCCGGCGCGCGTCGCGCAGCTGGTCGAGGACCGCCGCCGGCTGGAGCGCGAACTGGCCGAGGCGAAGAAGGCGCTCGCGATGGGCGGTGGCGCGGGCGCGGCGCCTGCGGGGCCCGAACAGGTCGGCGACATCGCGTTCCTGGGCCAGGTCATCGACGGGCTCGATGCCAAGGCACTGCGCGGCACGATCGATGAGGCGCGCACCCGCGTGCCCTCGGGCGTGGTCGCGCTGGTCGCGGTCAACGACGGCCGCGCGTCGGTCGGCGTTGGCGTGTCGAGCGATCTGGTCGGCCGGGTGAGCGCGGTCGAACTGGTCAAGGCAGCGGTCGCGGCGCTGGGCGGGCAGGGCGGCGGTGGCCGTCCCGACATGGCGCAGGGCGGTGGTCCGGACGGCACGAAGGGCGAGGAAGCGATCGCGGCGATCCGGGCGTTGCTGGCGGGCTGAGCCCCAGAGCTTGATCCGCCTGAATGGGAAACGTCACCCCAGCGAAGGCTGGGGTCTCCATCGGCTCCTGCTGCGCGCTACCACCGGGAGATCCCAGCCTTCGCTGGGATGACGCCCGTTTCAACAGGGATGGATCAAGCCCTGACCACCGACACGACCGTACCCCGGCCTTCGCCGGGGTACGTCGCTTGTGCGGGTAGGTGGCACCTTCCCCCGGGAACGTATCCCCGCGCAGGCGGGGATCCAGAGCCGGGCAGCGCACCGCCCGTGACCTTGGACCCCCGCCTCCGCGGGGATACGGCGGACGATCAAATATACGTCCGCAGGAACTCCGCCAGCGCACACACCGCCAGACTCTGCCCATAGGGCATCGAGGTCAGCGCGATGTCCTTGTAGAATTGCTGCGTATCGCCCATCGCGGTCCCGAAGCTGACCTGCTTCAGTTCGCCGTTCTCGTCGATATTGGCCAGCACGCCGCGCACGGCCTTGATGCCGACCGCCTCGTAATGCCGCGGCAGATAGCCCTTCCGCACCGCCTTCAGGATGCCGTACGCGAACCCGGCCGCCGCCGACGCCTCCAGATAGCTGGTCGGATCGACGATCAGCGTGTGCCACAGGCCGCTGTCGTCCTGCGTTTCGGCCAGCGTCTTCACCTGCGCCGCCAGCGTGTCGATCAGGAAGGTGCGGAACGCGTCACCGACCGGCAGGTCGAGGATCTCGATGATTTCGGGAATCGCGATCGTGACCCAGCAATTGCCGCGCGCCCACAGCGCCTCGGCGAAATTATGCCGTCCGTTGAAGTCCCAGCCGTGGAACCACAGCCCGGTCTTCCTGTCGAACAGATACTTGATATGGACGAGGAACTGGCGCTTGGCCTCCTCGACATAGTGCGGGCGGTTCAGCAGTAGTCCGATCTTGGCCAGCGGCAGCACGCTCATCATCAGCGTGTCGTCCCACATCTCGCCCGGATTCTCGTCGTTGTAGACGATGTGCTGGAACCCGCCTTCCTCGGTCTTGGGCAGGCCGTCGGGCGCCATCAGCCATTCGGCCCACGTATCCAGATACGGGATATAGCGCGGGTCGGGCTGGTGCTCGTACAGATAGGCCAGCGTGATGAACGGCGCGACGGTGTTGATGTTCTTGGTCGGGGTCCCCTCCGCAAAGCGATCCTCGAACCATTGCTTGATGATCGCCAGCGCCGCCTTGTCGCCGGTTTGCTCGTAATAGCGCCACATCCCGAACAGGCCGACGCCATGCGTCCATTCCCACCCGGCCCAGCCCTTGGTGTCGATGATCCGCCCGTCGTCGAGGTGGAGCAGGAACTCGCCGGTCTCGTCCTTGATGTTGACGAGGTTGTGCATCAGCAGGGCGATCGAGTCCGTCACCTCCTGGCGGGGAATGTCGTGGGTCAGCGCGGCCATGATTGCTCCGGGTGAAAGGTTGTTTCGTTGAAAAATCGGTGTGCTCCCGCGCAGGCGGGAGCCCGGGGCCACGAGCGTACCGCCTGCGGCTCTGGACCCCCGCCTGCGCGGGGGTTCGGAAAGGGGTGAGGGGTCACTTCCCTAATACTGTCGGGGCATCGACCATCCGCACCGGCACCCCGCCGCGGACGTTGCGCATCGTCACCAGCCGCACCTGTTCCAGCGCATTGCCCGGCCGGCCGTCGCTGGTGACGGCCAGCGCGATCACGTTGCGTCCGCGATGGTTCAGGATGCCCTCGGGCACCACGAAGGTCCGCTGCGGCCCGACATGGGCGATGAACTGCCCCATGTGCCAGCCATTGACGAACACCAGCGCCCGGTAATCGACCGGCGACCGTGGCACCGACGCATCGCCGAACGCCACGCCGATCGTCGCATCCTGCCCCCTGGGCACGTTCAGGTCGAATCGGGTGCGATACCAGTTCGTCCCCGCCGGGGCGGTCGTCGTGGGCAGCGCGACCTTCGCCCAGCGGGCGTCGTCGAATCCGGGCAGGTGCCAGCCCATGCGCTCGCCATACTGGCCGCCATTGTTGGGCACGCCGCGCGCGGTATCGACGATGTCCTCGCCGCCCTGCCGCCCCTGAATCTTCCAAGCGACGGGGATCGTGAACGACTGCCCGGCCTGTTTCTCGACCGATGCCGACACGATCCCGCGGGCTTCCTTGTGGAAATCGTCGGCGTCGAGGTCCCAGTTATGGCCGTTGTTGCGCAGCATCACCGACAGCACATGCTCGCCGGGCGTCCGCGCCGCGTCGGGCAGCGCGATCGTCGCCGTCCCCGTGGTGATCGGCCGGGGCAGGCCGCCGGGCAGTTCGTCCTGCCCGATCAGCCTGCCGTCGAGGAACACCTGCACCATCCCCGATCCGCCGGCCCCGTAATGGAGGCGCAGCCGCTGCGCATCCGCCGTGCCGGTGAAGCGCCCGCGATACCATATGTCGCCCTCGTGAAAGCCGTAGGCGTCCATCAGCATGTTCGGCTGCCCGTCGGGCCGCGCGGTGATGCTGGCATAGGCGCGGTTGTCGATCGCCTGCCAGCCGATGTCGTCGAACCCGGCCTCGGCCTCGGGCGTGCCCGGCGCCATCCGCCAGTCGGCCAGCACCGGCAGCGCCACCGCCGCCGGCCCCGCCAGCGCCGCGCGCGCGACGATGCTGCCCGCGCTGCCGGTCGTGGTCGCGATCCGTTGCCCGTTCCACGTCACCGACCGAACCCGCTGCGGTGCCCAGACCTCCAGCGGCGTGGCGGCCTGCGTATCGCCGGTCAGCGCGACCGTACCGCCAGCGACCTTCGCCGACCGCAACAGCGCCGGCCCGCGGACCAGCACGTCTCCCCGTTGCCAGAAGGTCGCCGCCTGCGCCTCGTCACCGATCAGCAGCGTCAGCGGCGGCCGTCCGCCGCCCGACACCTGCACCCGCGCGATCGCGCCATGGACGTAATCGAGCCGCAGATCGCCCTTCTCCGCATCGAACGACGATCGCACATCGCCCCCGATCACCCGGACGGTCGGCGCGCCGGCATAGCGCAGCACGCTGGTCCCGCTTTCCTGCCCGCGGCCATAGAGCAGCAGCACGTCGCCGCCGTCGATCCGCACATGGCTCTGCAATTCCGACGTGGCATAGACCAGCCGCTGCCCGCCCAGCGTGACCCCCGCGACCAGCCACTTCGCATCGAAGCCGTTCAGCGCCATTTCGGGCAGGGTATAGCGCCCGTCGGGCAGGTCGGCGGTGATGGTGAAGCGGTCGTTCGTCGCCTTGTTCGACGGACTGTGCGTGACCATCAGGAAGCGGGCATCGGTTTCCGGCGACCTGTTGTGATAGACCTGGATATTGGGCGAGGAGATCGCCACCGGCCCGGCCGGCACCATCCCCGCCAGATCGGGCACCGCCGCGATCGTCCCCGCCAGCGCCTTCAGCTCCGCGGCCTTTTCGCGAACCTCGCGCGTCTCGCTGAACGCCGCGCCATAGTCGTAGCTGGTGAAGACGACCGGCGCGGGCAGCCAGCCCCAGCTGGTGCCGCCGAACCCCATGTAGAAGCTCTGGATCGCGATGCCGTTCGCCAGGTTGGTGCCATAGAATACCCGCTGGAACCGTTTGCCGCGCTGGAGCGCGTTGCATTCATACCCGCCGTTCGACCCCCAGTAATCGAACCAGCCGCCGCCGAACTCCGCCGCGAAGCCCGGCGTGTTCGGGCTGGCCGACGCGCCGCCCCTAGCCCCGCCGGGACCGTAGAAGCCCCAGTCGGGCGCGGCCGACCCGCGCGTCGTCTTGCCCCCGACGGTGCAGGTGCCGCCGGGATAGCCGTCGAACGCATACAGGTCGGGCGACCCCTCGACCGTCTTCGCCACGTTCGATCCGCGCGGCACCCAGTACCCGTTGCGCCCCTGATCGTTGTGGAACAGCGGCACGGTGATGCCGTCCGCCCGCGCCCTGGCGTACAGGTGGTCCATATACCGCCCCTGCGCCGGGGTGGTCAGCGCCAGCTCGTTCTCGATCTGGTGCAGGATCACCGTGCCTTTTCCGCCATTGATCTGGTGGCGCGCGATGATCGGGTTGATCTGGCCGAGCCATTCGTCGACCGCCGCCAGATAGTCGGGATCGTCGGTCCGCGCCCGCGCGCGCTGGTTGACCAGCCAGCCGGGAAAGCCGCCGCGCGTCAGCTCGGCATTCACATACGGCCCGGCGCGGGTGATGACGTACAGCCCTTCCTCCGCCGCCATGTCGAGCAGCCGGTCGATGTCGCGGATGCCGCTGAAGTCGTACACCCCGCGCTTCGGGCTGTGGAAGCCCCAGTCGAAGTAGAAGGCGACGGTGTTGAACCCGCTCGCCTTCATCTTCTGCAACACGTCGCGCCACAGATCGGGGCTGGGCAGGCGGAACGCGTGCACCTCGGCCGACCAGATGGTCAGCCGCTTGCCGTCGATCATCAGCGACCGGGCGTCATAGGACACGCGGCCGAACGTCTTGACCGGCGCGGCCAGATTGGCGGTCGGTTTGGCGGTCTGCGCGGCGGCCGGCGTAACCATCGACGCGGCGACGGTGGCGAGCAGGACGTGCCGCATCATGGCAGGTGGAAAACGGGCACGAGCGCGCCTTCGAGCGGCCGGTTGTCGTCGGCCGTCTCCATCAGCGGTGCCATCGACGCCCACCAGCGCTGCATGACCGGATGATCGGGCAGGGTGTCGCGCCGGTTGTCGTCGGCCAGCTCCAGCGTCGCGAACAGCGCGCCGGTCGCTTCGTCGAGGAAGATCCAGTAATCCGAAATCCCCGCCTCGCGCAGCAGCGCCGACAGTTCGGGCCAGATCGCATCGTGGCGCGCGCGATACTCGGCGGCCATGCCCGGCTTCAACTGCATCCGAAACGCCTGCCGTGCCATCGACCCCTCCCGTTTCGTCCATCATGTGGACGTTATGTTCAAATAATAAAACTTCGCGCCGCGCTGGTCAATCGCTGTGCGGGACCTTCGCCAATTTTCGCGGGCGTCAGCTGCCGTCCGGCCGGACCGTGCTGCTGCCTGCGCTCGGCACGATCGCCACGGCTTCGGGCGGGGGCGGCCGGGACGGATCGAACGGGGCCGCCGTCACCGCCGGCGCCAGTCCGGGGATCGTCCGCATCCCCTCCGCCACCGCCCGCGCCAGCAGCCATGCGCCGTAATTGTCGTGATGGGTCCGGTCCCTGCCGCCGTCGTTGAACGCCTGCGGGCTTACCGTCGGCCCCAGCGCCTCGTACAGCGCGACGCTCGCCCGGTTCAGGTCGATCAGCGGCACCCGCTCCTCCACCGCCACCGCGCGGACGGCGGCGGGATAGTCGCCCAGCGTCGGCGTGATCCGTCCCGCCGCATCGAAATTGCGCCGTTCCGGACTGGTCACCAGCACCGGCCGCGCGCCGCGCCGCCGCGCCTCGGCGATGTAGGTTTTCAGGTAGCTGCGATAGGTCGTTCCGGCCTCGACAAAGGTCTGCGGCCATTGGCGTTTCTGGTCGTTATGGCCGAACTGGATCAACAGCCAGTCGCCCGGCCTGATGACCGACAGCACCTTGTCGAGCCGCAGCCCGGTCAGGAACGACTTCAGGGTCTCCCCCGATTCGGCATGGTTGGCGACCGCTACCCGCTCGCCGACCATCGCCGGCAGCATCTGGCCCCAGCTGGCGGCGGGTTCCGACGGCTGGTCGGTCACGGTCGAATCGCCTACCAGGTACAGTGTCGGCACCTCCGCCGGCTCGATCCGGACCGTGGCGACCGCCGCATCGTCGGACAGTTCCAGCGTCAGTCGGTCGTCCCATGTCGCACTCGCAAGCTCGGCGGGCTTGAGCCGCACGCCCGGGCCGCCCGGCGCTCCCGGCGGCGGCGGGGCCAGCGCGGGCGTCCGCGTGTTCACGACGAAGCTGCGCGTCACCCGCTGCCCGGCGCGCGTCGCGACCCGGTCGAGCATCAGCCGCCGCGCCTCCGCCTTGATCGTGGTCGCCGCCGCTCGCTTTCCGCCCAGCGTCACCGTCACCCGCCAGTTCCCCTCGGGCAGCGCGACCGAAAAGCGCCGGCCACCGCCCGGTTCATAGCCATGGTCGCCGCGATAGGGCCGGTCGCGCGCCACCGCCGTCTCGCCCGGCTGCCGCGGCGCATCGTCCAGCCGATAGGTCGCGACCCCGGCCGGCCCGGCCAGCAGCAGCGCGATCGCCGCGATCATTTCGGCGCGACCAGCGCATGCGGCGGCTGGTTGTACGCGGTATTCTGCCACGCGACGCCGAGGCGATAGACCGGGTCGTGCATCAGCGTCACCCGCCGGATCGCGGTGGGGAAGGGGGTGGCATAGATGCGCAGCTCGCTGTTGTCCTCGCTGCGAAGGATCAACTCCTCGCGCCAGTCACCGAGGATGTCGGCCGACAGCGCGGGCGTCGCCTTGGTCCCGTTGTTCGACGTCGCACCCTCGGCCACCAGCAGCGGGGTCTCGCTGCCGGTCCGCCAGTCCCATTTGGTGATGCGGTTGCGGTCGAGCAGTTCGCGTGAGCTGTCGCCGTCCCACCAGATCGCAAAATTGGCGACCTTGGGCTTTGCGCCCGGAATGACCTTGCCCTGCGCGGTGTAGAGGTACGGCGTGCTGGAGTTCCAGTTCTCCTCGCCGGGATGGCGCGGGTCGATATCGGCGGACAGCCCGCGTCCGGTATCCTTCGTCGCGGGCGTGGTCCACAGCACCTTGCCGGTCCGCGCGTCGAGCATCGCCGACCCGATTCCGCCATTGCGCGGTACCTCCTCGTGCACGCCGAACTTCTCGAGGCCGGGGCGCGTCGGGTCGAGGTCGCCCAGATGCATCGTGTCGCCATGGCCCAGCCCTGCGCTCCACAGCCCCTTGCCGTCGTCGTCGATCGCCATTGATCCATAGACGATCTCGTCGCGGCCATCGCCGTCGATATCGGCGACCGACAGGTTGTGGTTGCCCTGTCCGCCGAAGCGGGCATTGCCCGGCGCCGCGCTGTCGAACAGCCAGCGCCGCGTCAGCTTGCCGTCGCGCCAGTCCCATGCGGCGACGGTCGATCGTCCATAATAGCCGCGGCCGAACACCCCGCTGGGGCGCCTTCCGTCGAGATAGGCGACCCCGGCGAGGAACCGGTCGGATCGGTTGCCATAGCCATCGCCCCACAATGCCGCCAACCCTTCGGGCGTGTCGGACCCGCGCGGCGGGGCATAGGGGGCGCTGGCCAGCGCCCGGCCGGTGGCCCCTTCGAACACGGTCAGATATTCCGGACCCGACAGGATGCGGCCCTGTACCCGCGCGACCTTGCGCCCGTCGGGCAGGGTGGTCGCGCCGGTCCGGTCGGCCTGCGGCAGTTCGCCGCCCTTCGCCCGCCAGTCGGCCTTTGGGTCGCCCAGCACCCGGCCGGTGCCGTCGATCGTGCCGTCGGCGGTTTTGACCATGATCTCCGCCCTGCCGTCGCCGTCGAAGTCATGGACCATGAACTGGCTGTAGTGCGCCCCTGAACGGATATTGTGGCCAAGGTCGATCCGCCACAGCCGCCTGCCGTCCAGCGTATAGGCGTCGAGCAGCGTCTCGCCGCTATAGCCGCCGAACGCATTGTCCTTCGAAATGGTCGGGTCCCATTTCAGGATGATCTCGTACCGGCCGTCGCCATCGACGTCGCCGACGCTGGCGTCGTTGGCGGTATAGCCATAGCGCTCGCCCGCCGGCGTCACCCGCTCGGCGGGACGCTCCAGCGGGATCGACCGATAGCCCTTGGCCCAGGTCGTCGCCTCGCTCGCCGGCTCGCGCCCGCCGATCGGCTCCAGCCGGTAGCGCGCATCGCGGCCGCCGCGCCTGTCGTGAAAACTCGACGCCCCGGCAATTCGCCGCGCGATCACCTGTCCGTCGCGCAACAGGCGAAATGCGGCGCCGCGCCGGTCATCGGCCAGCAGCCGCCACGCGACATGGTTGCCGCCGCCGGTCGCGGGCACGGCGACGAGGCCGCGGTCGAGTCGTTCGTATTGACGGACCGGTCGCGGCGCCGCGCCGATCGTGATCGCCGCCAATCCGATCGCCAGTGCCGCCCTGTAGCTTTGCCGCATCGTCCGTCCCATCACCTGAAATGTTCCACCATGTGAACACCGATATCATATTGCGAAGATTCTGCTTTGCAATCGCGTCGTTCGTGATTACGCCATGGATCGAGCTTCACGATTTTGGCGGCGATGGGGAACAACTCCACACCGCGTCAGGGACAAGGAGGGGATTGCATGACGCCGTTCGTCGACATTCGCGGATCGGGGCTGCGCAGCGCGGTATCGGGGCTGGCACTGATCGTGGCACTGGGCAGCGCACCGGCCATGGCGCAGGTCGCGCCGGGCGGCAGCACCACCGACGACGTGCGCTCGTCGCCCACCGACCCGCTGGCGGACGAAGTCGGCGACATCCTTGTCACCGGCACCCGCGCGTCGCTGCAATCCGCCAACGCCCGCAAGAAGAACGCCGACACCGTCGTCGATTCGATCGTGGCGGAGGATATCGCCAGCTTCCCCGACAAGAATGTCGGCGAGGCGCTGTCGCGCGTCACCGGCGTCCAGCTCCAGCGCGATTTCGGCGAAGGATCGCAGATTTCGATCCGCGGCGTCGAACCCGACCTCAACCGTATCGAGATCAACGGCGTCAGCCAGCAGTCGCCCGGTGGCGGCCGCAGCGGCGACTTCCGCGAACTGGCGGTCGAACTGGTCAAGTCGGTCGACGTGTACAAGGGCTATACCGTCGACCTGACCGAAGGCGGCATCGGCGGCACCGTGCGCGTCGAGACCCGCCGGCCGCTCGAACTGACCAGGCCCCTGTTCAGCATCAAGGGCGAGGCGCAGCGACTGAACCTGACCGAGAAATGGCGGCCGCGCTTCAACCTGACCGCGGGCCGTTCCGACCTGCTCGGCGGGCGGCTGGGCGTGCTGCTCAACGTCACGCACAGCGTGGTCGACACCCGCGGCGATTCGGTCGCGAACACCAACTGGCAACGCTATTTCGATTTCGACCGCTCGTCGGAAAAGACCGTGGCCGATCCGGCCTACGCCAATTTCGGCACGTACGAGAGCTGCGCCGGGACCACGGGAACGACCGCCGCGATCGCCACCGCCAACCGCCTCGCGTGCGAAACCCAGTTCTTCGACTGGTCGCCGGGGTCGGTGCGCTATCGCAACAACGAACGCACCGATGCGCGCACCTCGCTGGACTTCCAGGCGCAGTACCAGTTCGCGGACAATTTCTCCGTCTGGGGCCAGGTGACGTTGAACTACCGCAACCAGAACCTGCGCGACACCAACTACGCCGTGAACATGGGCGGCGGGCTGAGCAACGCCGGCGTGCCGACCAGCACGCCCGACCTGACGCGCTTCAACCTCGACGCGGCGCTGGCCAGCAACGCCGCGGGCGGGGCATCGCGCGCGCGGCCGAACCAGTCGTTCGTGACGACCGACGGACATGTGCTGACCAGCTGGACGACCGCGCTCAACGCCGGTACCCCGCTGGGCAACAACGTCGTCGCCAATTCGGGCGGGGCCAGCAACATCGTCGGCGTGCAGCGCCGCGACTTCAGCTATGACGAGAATACGCGCTACTATCAGACCGGGTTCAAGTGGGAACTCGACCGGATGAAGATGACGTTCCTCGCCTCGCGGTCGGAGGGCAACCGGGTCGACGAAACCAACCTCGTGTCGATCACCACGGGCGTGTCCGGGATCAGCATCGACCGGCGCAACGACGATGGGCTGCCGATCATCAACTTCCCCAGCGCCTTCGATCCGGCCAACATCGCCGCCTATGGCGACAACACCCGCCGCGGTGCGAACGGCGCGCTGCTGGTGCAGGCCGGTCCGACGCTGCAGTACCGTCCCAGCCAGCGCGACAGCGCCGAGGATCAGCTGAAGCTCGACGTCGATTACGATCTCGATTGGGGTTTCCTGAAGAGCATCAAGTTCGGCGGCCAGTATCGCGACCAGGATCTGGTGTTCTACGGTGCGGGCGGTGCGCGCCTCTTCCGGCCCGAACTGCGTGCGCCCAACGGCACGATCATCCAGACGGCGCTGTCGCAGTACAACAACAACGTCTCGCTCACGACCGTCATCGGCGCGCCGCCCGCCAGCGGCCCGATCCCCAACGTCTCCTACTTCACCCCGGCCCAGTACCAGCAGTTCCTCGCCACCAACGGCGGCGTCACCGGTGGTGCACCGCTGTTCGGCGGGATCAAGGGGGTGGAAGGCGCACCGGAACGGCTGGCGCAACCGCTGTTCGATTTCGCCAACCTGTCGCGTTTCTACGACCTGTCGGGCTTCAACCAGAGCCGGGTGCGCTTCGCCGACGGCCTGCCGCAGATCCCGGGCTACATCATCAACGAAAAGATCGTCGCCGGTTATCTCCGCGCCAATTTCGGCACCGAGTTCCTCGGCATGAACCTGACCGGAAATGCGGGCATGCGCTACACCTACACCCGCAACAATTCGACCAGCAGCAACACCCGGCGCGAGAACCGCGTCCGTCCCGGCACCGGCGTTCCCGGCATCCCGGCGGTCATCGAGCTGGTGACGGTCGGCGTGAACGAAGTGACGCTGACCAGCGACTATCACGACTGGTTGCCGGCGGTGAACCTGTCGCTGGAAGTGCAGCCGAACCTGTTCGTCCGCGCGACCTATGCCAAGAACCTCGCGCGGCCCAGGCCGACCGACCTGTCGCCTGCCGTCAACTGCGTCGTCGACGTCGCCGACACCATCGCGGGCGAGGATACCTGCACCGCGGGCAATCCGGCGCTGCAGCCGTACCGCGCCGACCAGTACGACCTGAACGCGGCATGGTATCCCAATCGCGATACCGTGGTCAGCGTCGGCTATTACTACAAGGACATCAAGAGCTTCGTCCTGCCGGCCTCGGTGCGCTCGGGCGTCGACCTGTTCGGCGACGGCACGCTGTATACGGTGCGGCAGCCGATCAACGGCTTCGGCGCGAAGCTCGACGGGTTCGAGGTCAGCGCGTCGACGGCCTTCACGTTCCTGCCGGCGCCGTTCGACGGGTTCGGCATCAACGGCAACTTCACCTACAGCCGCGCGCTCAACAGCTCGCTGACCAACATCGCCACCGGCGAGCCGCTCGACGCGTTCCCCGGCCTGTCGAAATACACCTACAATGGCAGCGTCTTCTACGACAAGGACTGGCTGAACGCGCGGCTGAGCTACAACAAGCGCAGCGACTACCTGCTGCTGGCCGCCGACGCCGCGGTCGCGAACAATCCGATCTTCCGCCGGGGCGAGACCTATCTCGACGCGCGGGTCCAGCTGCGCATCACGCCGCAATACAGCCTGTTCTTCGAAGCGCTGAACCTGACGAACGAGCTGGCACGGTCGTATATCGACGATGCCCGGTCGATCGAATATTCGGACTTCGGCCGCCGCATCTTCGTCGGCGCGCAGTTCAAGCTGTGATGCAACGCACCGGCCGCCTTGCCCCGGCGGGCGGCTGGTGCCTGTTGCTGCTGGCGGGCTGCGCTCCGCTCGACCGGCCGGCGCCTGCCGGCTGGGTGACCGAGGCGCAGGACCCGCGGGCGACCGTCGCGTTCCTGCCCGGCGGCGTCATCGACATCGATACGCCCGCCGGGCTGACGCTGTGGCATCCGCAACCGCTCGACGGCCCGGTGCGGATCACGTTCGAGGCGATGGCCGTCGCGGCGGGTGGTCCCAACGACCGGGTCAGCGACCTCAACGCCTTCTGGATGGCGACCGAGCCGGCGGGCGGCACGGTGCCCGGTAGGCGCAGCGGCCGGTTCGAAGATTACGATACGCTGACGACCTATTATGTCGGCATCGGCGGCAACGGCAACACCACCACCCGGATGCGGCGCTATACCGGCCGGGCGGGGGATCGCCCGCTACTGCCGCAACACGACCGCCGCGATCCCGGCGCGTTGCTTCAGCCCGATCGCTGGACCCGGATCGCGCTGGTCGCCGACGGCACGCGCATCGCGGTCGAGCGGGACGGGCGGCCGCTGTTCGCCTTGCAGGACCCGCAACCCTATCGCCGCGGATGGTTCGCCCTCCGTACGACCCAAAGCCATTTGCGTATCCGGGGCGTCACGATCGCACGCCCCTGACCCGGAGACTGCACGATGCGGATAAGCCGCCGGACCCTGATGGGCGCGACGATGCTGGCGGCGGGTGCCGCCCGACTGCCCGATGCGCTCGCCGCGCCCGCCCAGCCCGACAGCCGCCCCGGCGCCAGATGGGTCGAGGGGACGATGCCCGCGCTGCATCACGGCCAGACCTTCGGCATCGCGTGGCCGCGCGGGCAGGTGTCGCCGCGCCGGTCGCTGGCGGTACGGGATGCGGCCGGCAGGGCGATCGCGGCGCAGAGCTGGACCACCGCGACCTGGCCCGACGGCAGCGTCAAATGGAGCGCCCACGCGCTCCCCGCCGATGCGCAGCCCGGCTCCGGGGTAACGGTCGTGCCCGGCCGTCCGTCCGCACCCGATCGTCCGGTTGCGATCGAGGATAGTGACGACGCGATCCTCGTCACGATCGGCGAGCGTCGATGGGAGATCGCCCGCAGCGGCGATGCGCTGGTCCGCCTTGCCTGGCATCGCGACCGGATCGTGTTGCGGGACGCCGCGCTGGTCGCAGAGGTCCGCCGCGGCGATCCCGAAGGCCCGCGCACGCCGCTGACCGGCCGGATCGTGCGCGCGGTCGTCGAACAGCGCGGACCGGTCCGCGCCGTCATCCGGCTGGAAGGGCATCATGTCGCGCCCGGCCTGTCGATCCTGCCGTTCGTCGTGCGGCTCTATGCCTATGCCGGGGCGGAGGGGCTGCGGATCGTCCACAGCTTCGTCCACGACGTCGATCCCGCTGCGCTGTTCGTGTCCGGCGTCGGGCTGACCACCGCCGTTCCGATGGCGGCGGCGTTGCACGACCGCCATGTCCGCATCGCGCTGGACGACGATGCGATGTTCGTCGAGGCGGTACGCCCGCTGACCGGCCTGCGCCGCGATCCGGGCGAGGCGACCCGCCGCGCGCAGATCGCCGGACAGGCCACGCCGCCGCCCGCCGCCATGGCGCGTCCGGTCGGCGACCTGCTCGAACGCATCCCGGCATGGGGCGAGATGTCGCTGGCGCAATTCTCGGCACAGGGCTTCACGCTGCGCAAGCGCACCGGGCCCGGCCATGGCTGGATCGACGCGGCGGAGGGACGGCGGGCGCCCGGGTTTGCCTATGTCGGATCGCCGATGGGCGGTGCGGCGATCGGCGCGCGCTGGTTCTGGCAGCGGCATCCGGGCGAGATTGCGATCGCCGACGCCGCCGGCGACGCGGCGAAGCTAACCCTTTGGCTATGGTCGCCGCGCGCGGCGGCGATGGACCTGCGCCCCTATCGCGCGACGATGGGGATGGAGGGGTACGACGCGCAGAACGAAGGACTGGCCGTCACCTACGAGGATTACGAGCCCGGCTGGGACAGCGCGAGCGGAATCGCGCGCTCCAGCGAACTGATGCTGTGGTCGTTCCCCGCGACGCCCGACACCGCGCGGTTGCAGGCGCTGGCGAGGGCGGTGGTCGATGCGCCGCAACTGGTCGCCGATCCGGCGGGATTGCACGCGGCGGGCGTGTTCGGCCACTGGTCGCTGCCCGACCGCTCGACCCCCAACCGCGCCGCGATCGAGGATCAGCTGACCCGGCTGGTCGACTTCTATTCCGGGGAGGTCGAACGGCGCCATTGGTACGGATTCTGGAACCATGGCGACGTCATGCACAGCTATGACGCCGATCGGCACCAGTGGCGCTACGACATCGGCGGCTATGCGTGGGCGAACAGTGAATTGTCGCCCGACCTGTGGCTGTGGATGCAGGCGCTGCGCACCGGCGGTGGACAGGCTTATCGCCTTGCCGAGGCGATGACCCGGCATACCGGCGAGGTCGATGTCTATCATCTCGGCCGGTTCCGTGGGCTGGGCACCCGCCACGGTGTCCAGCACTGGAGCGACAGTTCGAAGCAGCCGCGCGTCAGCAACGCCGCCTATCGTCGCATCTTCTACTATCTCACCGCCGACGAACGCGTCGGCGACCTGATGCGCGATCTGCTTGCCTCCGAACGGACGTTGCAGGACGTGGAGATCGGACGGAAGGTGCCCGGCGCGAAGCGGCCGGTCCTGCCCGCCGGGACGATCGAGATGTCGTTCGGGACGGTCTGGGCGTCGCTGGCGGCGGCATGGCTGACCGAGTGGGAACGGACCGGCGACCGGCGCTGGCGCGACCGGCTGACCGCGGGCATGGACAGCATCGGCCGATTGCAGCACGGCTGGATGGCAGGCAGCGCGCCCTACGACCTCGCCAGCGGGCGGTTCGTCGGGCCGGGCGGCGGCGTATCGATCTCGCACCTGAACGCGGTGTTCGGCGCGGCCGAGATCAATGCCGAGCTGCTGCAACTGCTCGACGTTCCGCGCTACCGTGCGGCGTGGCTCGACTATTGCCGCTATTACAACGCCCCGCGCGACGTGTTCGCCGCGCGGTTCGGGCCGCGCAAGGGATCGGAAAATCTGGGCGAGGCGCATTCGCGCCTGACTGCCTTCGCCGCCTGGGCAGACAAGGACACCGCGCTTGCGACGCGCGGGGCAAGCGAGTTCTTCGCCGGTCGCGCCGGGCTCGGCACCGCCACCGCAGACCCGCGCCGGTCGTTGCCCGGTGGCGTGGTGGAGTGGCCGGGCGTCAGCACCAACGCCGCGTCGCAATGGGGATTGGCTGCGATCGAAAACCTCGCGCTCATTCCGGCACAGATCGACGCCGGGACCATCCGGCACCGGCGGGGCGACGCGGCATCGGAATAGGGCGGACGAACGTCGCGTCGAGGAAGTAGCTGGGACCGTCCATCCTTGCTCCGTCACCCCGAAACAGGTCGAGACCTCTGCGAAAGCGCTCAACCCGTACCCCGGCGAAGGCCGGGGCCCAGTTGGGAGGCATTGGTAGGATACGGAAAAGCCTTTCCAACTGGATCCCGGCCTTCGCCGGGGTACGGCGAGGAGTTGGCTCTTTTCGAGACGTTCACAAAGGTCTCGAACAGGTCCGGGATGACCAGAACAATGGCGCCGTAGACCCGGAACGACACTGGATAGCTGAATGTCGACCGGTCCTGACGGAACCCCGTATCAAGTCCGCAGTGACGACGGCAGGGACGGTCCTGTTTCCCGTGCGTCTCACGACCCCCGAACCATTCATCCCCCGTCCACCTCGCCCGTTGCAGGGTGAACGATTGCGCGGCCATAATGCGCGTGCTAACGGCGCGCCCTTGAACCACAGGGACGCGGTCGACATGACCAAGCTCGTAGCCTCTTCGGCGCGGTTCCCGCGCCTGTGATATTTTCCCGAGAGGCTTCGTCCGAAGCCGCCGATCTTCCCGCCGAGGGATCGGGCCATCACGGCCCGCGCCAGTCGCTCGCCAAGCTGTCGCTGGGCGCGCTGGGCATCGTCTATGGCGATATCGGCACGTCGCCGCTGTACGCGATGAAGGAGACGTTCGTCGGCCATCACCGGCTGCCGGTCGACCAGCTGAACATCTTCGGCGTCGTCAGCCTCGTCTTCTGGTCGCTGATGCTGATCGTGACGCTTAAATACGTCTTCATCATCATGCGCGCCGACAATAACGGCGAGGGCGGCAGCCTTGCGCTGCTCGCGCTGATCCAGCGCAAGAGCGGCGGCGGGCGCTGGACCGCCAGCCTCGTCATCCTCGGCGTACTGGCGACCGCGCTGTTCTTCGGCGACTGCATGATTACGCCCGCGGTGTCGGTGCTGTCGGCGGTCGAGGGGCTGGCGACGGTCAATCCCGGCTTCGACCCGTTCGTCATCCCGATCGCGGTGGTCATCATGATCGGGCTGTTCTGGTTGCAGGCAGTCGGCACCGCCAGCGTCGGGCGGCTGTTCGGGCCGATCATGATCGCCTATTTCGCCACGCTGATCGCGCTGGGCGTCATCAACATCCTCGAACGCCCGGATATTTTCCAGGCGCTCAACCCGATCTGGGCGGTTCGCTTCTTCGCGCAGGACGGGATGATGGCGTTCCTCGCGCTCGGATCGGTCGTGTTGGCGGTGACCGGCGCGGAGGCGCTGTACGCCGACATGGGCCATTTCGGCCGCCGCCCGATCTCGGTCGCGTGGCTGTATGTCGTGTTTCCGGCGTTGATGCTGAACTATCTGGGGCAGGGGGCGCTACTGCTCCAGAACCCCGATGCCGCGTCGAACCCGTTCTTCTTCATGGCGTCGGAGGATTTCCGCCTGCCGCTGGTCATCCTCGCCACGCTGGCGACGGTCATCGCCAGCCAGGCGGTCATCACCGGCGCGTTCTCGGTGGTGCAGCAGGCGGTGCAGCTGGGCCTGATGCCGCGGCTGCGCATCGAGCATACCAGTGCCGATGCCGCGGGGCAGATCTATATCCCGGCGGTCAACTGGGCGCTGCTGGTCATGGTCCTGCTGCTGATCTTCGGCTTTCAGGAATCGTCGAACCTCGCCGCCGCCTACGGCATCGCGGTGACCGGCACGATGTTCATTAGCACCTGCATGATCGCGGTGCTGGTCAAGCGCGTGTGGAACTGGCCGGTGGCGGCGGTCGCCGGCTTCATGGCGATCTTCCTGTGCATCGACGGCGCCTATTTCGCATCGAACCTGACCAAGGTGCCCGATGGCGGCTGGTTCCCGCTGCTCGTCGGGATCGTCGTCTTCGTCCTGCTCACGACCTGGGCCAAGGGGCGCAAGCTGATGATCGAGCGGATGCGCGAGGCGGCGATGCCGATCAAGGTGTTCATCCAGTCGGCCGCCAGCAGCGCGACCCGCGTGCCGGGCACCGCGGTCTTCATGACCTCGACGCCCGAAGGCGTTCCGCACGCGCTGCTCCACAACCTGAAACACAACAAGGTGCTGCACGAACGCGTCATCCTGTTGACGGTCAAGATCGCCGACACCCCCTATGTCGATCCCGAAGTCCGCGCAAATAACGAGGATCTGGGGCAGGGCTTTCACCGCATGATCCTGAAGTTCGGCTTCATGCAGGATCCCGACGTGCCCGGCGCGCTGAAGGCGGTCGGGTGCTGCGGCGGCGATTTCCGGATGATGGACACCAGCTTCTTCCTCGCCCGGCAGACGCTGCTGGCATCGTCGCGGCCGGGGATGATGATCTGGCGCGAAAAGGTCTTCGCGTGGATGTTGCAGAACTCGGAAAGCGCTATGGAGTTCTTCCGCCTGCCGACCAACCGGGTGGTCGAACTGGGAAGTCAGGTAGAGATTTGAACGACCTGCACGCCCCGATCATCGTGACCGCGCTGTTCGGGCGCGAGGATCAGGCGTGGTTCGATGCGCAGCGTCGCGCGCACTTCCCGCCGGAACGCAACGTTCTGGACGCTCATTGCACCATGTTCCACCACCTCGCCCCCGAACTGGCGGCGGAACTCAGGCAGCGCCTGTCGGCCCTGACGCGCGGGCAGTCAGCGCCGCAGGCGCGGATCGGCGGGTTGATGAACCTTGGCAAGGGCGTCGCCTATCGCATTGAATCGCCTGAGCTGGAGTCGATCCGCGCCGAACTGGCCGACGCCTTCGCGACGATGCTGATCCCGCAGGACCGCGCCGGCTGGCGCCCGCATGTCACGATCCAGAACAAGGTCGAACCCGCGGTCGCCAAAACCCTTCATGCGACACTTTCGTCAACTTTCACCCCCCGCGCCGTAAAAGTCGCCGGTCTGGCGAGCTGGTGGTATCGCGGCGGCCCGTGGGAAGCGCTTTCCCGCCACATGTTCGCTTGACCGCAACGATTCGCGTTCGTATAGGGCCGCCCTCCCCGATGGGGATGCGGCGGGGCGAAGTAGCTCAGTTGGTTAGAGCACGGGAATCATAATCCTGGGGTCGGGGGTTCAAATCCCTCCTTCGCTACCACCCGCCATGGACCCGAGCCGGTACGTTCCGGCGATCTCCAAACCCTGAAAAATCCGTACATTGGCAAGCTCGCCGGCATGCCCACGCCGTATCCGGCGTCCGCATGGCGGTCCGCGATGGTCGGCGAGCACCGGGAAACGGATATCTTCTCCTGTCAAGCGCCTGTAAAATACAGATTTTGCTTAAGATTTGCCGTCAAGCAGATCGTCGCGACGCCGCGTCATCCTGATGCGAACCCGGGCCAGCGCTCCGGGACACAGGAGGATGTATGCGAGTACCCCAGACCAACGTGCGTTCCGGCAAGGCCCGCCCGATCCTGCCGATCCTGCTCGGCTCCACCATGTTGCTCGGTACCGCCGTCTCGCAGCAGGCGGCTGCGCAGACGCGGGTCGTCAGTGCGTGCAGCGGCGTGCAATTGCCGCGTTCGGTGGTCACCGACATCGTGACGCCCGTCGTGACCGGCATCACCGGCCCGATCGAGAACACGGTGAACGGCATTCTGGGGTTGCCCCTGCTCGGGGCGCTGCTGCCGCCGCTCAATACCAATGTGACCGGCCTGCTGAACCAGGCGGCGTCCGGGGCGCCGATCACGCTGCAGGTGCTGGACACGAGCGGCAACATCGTCGGGCCGAACGACCAGTGCCAGATGACGGCCGACGCGATCAGCCTCGACAATCCCGCCGGCATTTCGATCGGCGGCAATCGCATCGCCGGGCTGGGGGCGAACGGAACGCCGTCCTTCGCGGCCGACGTCAACGCGATCGCGTTCGGCAACAACGCGCGCGCCGAGGCGGGTGCGGTGGGCAGCATCGCGCTCGGCACCAATGCGCAGGTGACCGCCGCCAACAGCGTCGCACTGGGCGCCGGTTCGGTCGCGACGCGTGGTGCGCAGACGGGCTATGCCGCCATCGGACTGTCCGCTGCCCAGAACTCCGCCGGCGAGGTGTCGGTCGGCACGGCCGGCGGCCTGCGACAGATCACCAATGTCGCCGCCGGATCGGCACCGAGCGACGCCGCGACCGTCGGGCAGGTCACCGGCGTCGCCGATCAGGTCGCCGCGCTGGCCGGCAGTACGATCGCCTATGACGATGCCACCCGGACGCGCGCGACGCTGGGCGGGGCAGGCGGCACGATCCTCGGCAACGTCGGCGCGGGCGCGCTGGCATCGACCTCGACCGAGGCGGTCAACGGGTCGCAGCTGTTCGCCACGAACGCGCGCGTCGATGCCAACACCGCCGCGATCGGCGGGCTCGATACGCGGGTGACCGGCAACAGTCAGGATATCGCGACGCTGCAAGGCGCCAGCGCGAATGCAGTCCGCTACGACGTCGACGCAGGCGGCGTGCGCACCGGCGGCGTCACGCTGGTCGGCACGGTGCCGGGCACGGCGGTGACGCTGGGCAACGTCGCCGCGGGTGCGGTTACCGCGACGTCGACCGACGCCGTCAACGGATCGCAACTGTTCGCGACCGACCAGCGGCTCGATGCCACGGTGACGGCCCTTGCTGCGCTCGATACGCAGGTGACCGCCAACAGTGCCGGGCTGACGGCGCTGGCCGCCAGCGCGGTGCAGTATGACAACGTCGCGCGCGATCGGCTGACGCTAAGTGGTGCGGCAGGCACGGTCCTGGCGAACGTGGCCGCAGGCGCGGTGTCCGCCACCTCGACCGAGGCGGTGAACGGCGCGCAACTGTTCGCGGTGAACGCGCAGGTCGTGGCGAACAGCAACGCCATCACGCAGATCGGCAACGGGTCGGCGGGGCCGGTGCGGTATTCGAGCACGGCGGCACCGACCACCCCGAACGGTGGTACCGTGTCCGACGATCTGACGCTCGTCGGTGCCAGCGGCGGAGCGGTGGCGTTGCACAATGTCGCCGGCGGCGCCGTGGGGGCAGGGTCGACCGATGCGGTGAACGGCGATCAGCTGAACACTACCAACCAGGCGGTGACCGCGCTGGCCGGGCGCACGACGACGCTGGAGGGGACGGTCGGCACCCACACGACACAGATCGCGAACAACACCAGCGCGATCGCCGACCTTCAGGCGAATTTGAGCGGCAACGGGACGGCCGTCACCAACCTCACGACCCGGGTCGATGCCAATTCGACCGCGATCACCAATCTGCAGACGCAGGTCGGCAACCAGCCGCTCAAATATGCCGACGCGGCGACCCCGACGACGCCCAATGGCGGCACGCTGACCGACGACGCGACGCTCGTGGGGGCGAGCGGCGGTGCGGTCGGGTTGCGCAACGTCCGGGCGGGCAATGTCGCGATCGGATCGACCGATGCGGTCAATGGCGGGCAGCTGGCGGAAACCAATGTGCAGGTCGCGGCCAACAGCGCGGCGATCACTACGCTCAGCAACACCCTGACCGGCAGCACGGTCACGCCGATCCAGTACAGCAATCCGGGGTCACCGACCGTGTCCAACGGAGGAACGCTGACCAACGACGTCACGCTGGTCGGTGCGAATCCGAACGCAGCGGTTGCGCTCCACAATGTCGCAGCCGGCACCGTCGCGGCAGGATCGACCGACGCGGTCAACGGCGGCCAGTTGTTCGCGGTCGCCAGCCAGTCGTCGAACAGCCTGCAATATGATCGCGACGCGGCCGGCGCACGCACGAACCAGGTGACGCTGGCGGGGGGCAACGCCGCGGCGCCCGTCACGCTCGCCAACGTCGCGGCGGGTACGGTCGCCAGCGGATCGACGCAGGCGGTGAACGGCGGACAGCTCCATGCCGTGAACCAGACGGCGCAGGCGGCGCTGACGTTGGGGGGGAATTCGGTCCAGTATGACGGGTCGGGTAACGTAACGCTGGGCAATGGCGGCGCTACGCCGGTCGCGCTGCGCAACGTCGCGAACGGAACCGCGGTGACCGACGCGGTCAATCTCGGCCAGTTGCAGGCCGGGTTGCAGGGCGTCGCCAACCAGACGACCAACTATATCGACAGCCGCATGGCGGAGGTCGGGTTCGATCTGGGCGTGCTGCGCCGCGACCTGAGCGCCGGTTCGTCCGCGGCGATGGCGATTGCCGCCCTGCCGCAGGCGATGGAGCCCGGTGCGACGATGGTCGCGATCGGCGGGGGCACCTATCGTGGCCAGTCGGCCATCGCCTTCGGTGCATCGCGTGCGTTCAACGACGGCCGCGCGGTGGTGAAGGTCGGCGGAACCTATGACAGCCAGGGCTATGGCGGCGCCAATGCCGGTGTCGGGTTCCAGTTCTGAACGAAGCGCCGGGGCGTCGCCGCCCCGGCGTACCCCTTGGGAAAGCGATGCCGATGTATTTCTGGTTCGGTCGCTTCCGCGCTTCGATCGCGAGGAAGCAGGATATGCCGGCGACGCCACGCGACTATCACGCGGTGCGGCACGCGCAGGAAATGGCGATGGCACGTGCCGCCCGATCGCCGGCGGCAGCGCACGCCCATGCGGCGTTGGCCGAAGCGCATCGGCAGGCGATGGACGATCCGGTTCTGTCCGGCGATCGGGCGGTACGACGGTAATCTTCATCCAGCATTCAGATTCTTTCGAACCTCGGGCGGCCTCGTACGTTAATGGTTAACAAGCCAGCATGAGAGGATCGCCGCCATGTCGCCCGTCAATCCCGTCCGCCCGATACCATCCGGCATCGACGCCGATCGTCCGACCACGATGTCGGGACTGCTGTTCGGCCTGCTCCTTGCTGTGCCGCTCTGGGCCGCGATCCTCGCCTTCATCCTGTAATCGCGTGTCGGGCGGTGTGGCTTGCGCCGCGCCGCCCGTTCCCCATGTTGCGTTCGACCCAGCGACCGGCATAGACGGACCGATCGCATCGAACGGAATATCTAGTCATGTCTGTAACCCATCATACCCGCATGCTCGTCCTTGGCTCTGGCCCGGCGGGCCTTTCCGCTGCCATCTACGGCGCGCGCGCCGGGATGGAGCCGATCGTCGTGCAGGGCATCCAGCCCGGCGGCCAGTTGATGACCACCACCGATGTCGAGAATTATCCCGGCTTCCGCGATGTCGTGCAGGGCCCGTGGCTGATGGGCGAGATGCAGGCGCAGGCCGAGCATGTCGGCACGCGGATGATGTGGGACACGATCGTCGATGTCGACGTGACCCGCCGTCCGTTCCGGCTGACCGGGGACAGCGGCGACGTGTATGAAGGGGAGGTCCTCGTCATCGCCACCGGCGCACAGGCGCGCTGGCTGGGCCTAGACAGCGAGGAATTGCTGAAGGGCAAGGGCGTGTCGGCCTGCGCGACCTGCGACGGGTTCTTTTATCGCGGCAAGAAGGTCGCGGTGATCGGCGGCGGCAACACCGCCGTCGAGGAAGCACTGTACCTGACCAACCATAGCGACGACGTGACGATCATCCATCGCCGCGACAGCTTCCGCGCCGAACGCATCCTGCAACAGCGGTTGTTCGCCAGCGATAAGATCGGCGTGCTGTGGAACAAGCAGGTCGAGCGCTTCGTCGGGGGTGGCGATCCGCACGGGCTGGTCGGCATCGAACTGAAGGATACGGTTACCGGCGAGCTGTCGATGCTAGATGTCGATGGCGGGTTCGTGGCGATCGGCCACCATCCGGCGACCGAGCTGTTCCGTGGGCACATCGCGCTCGACGACGACGGCTATATCGCGGTGGAGACCGGATCGACCCGCACCAGCGTCCCCGGCGTGTTCGCGTGCGGCGACGTGATGGACAAGGTTTATCGCCAGGCGGTCACCGCCGCCGGTACGGGCTGCATGGCGGCACTCGACGCCGAACGCTTCCTGCAAGCGGTCGAGTTCGACGATATCGCCCAGGCCGCGGAGTAAGGACCGTCCGGGCGCCACCGCGCCCGGCGGCCGGGATCATACGCCCGCATCGGTCAGCCGGGCGAGCTGGTCGCCGCTCAGTCGCAATTGCCACGACCCGACCAGTTCCTCCAGCTGCGCGACGCTGGTAGCGCTGGCGATCGGCGCGACCACGCCCTCCTGCGCCGCGAGCCATGCCAGCGCGATCTGGGGCAGGGTCGCGCCCGTCTCCGCCGCGACCGAATCCATCGCCGCCAGCATCGACTTGCCCTTGCCCGCCAGCAGGTCCGCCATGCCACTGCCGCGGACGCTCTTGCCGAGATCCTCGGTCGAGCGATACTTGCCGGTCAGGAACCCGGCCGCCAGCCCGAAATAGGGCGCGACGCCGATATTATGCTCGACGCACAGATTCTGCAGCTCGCCTTCATACTTGCGACGGCTGACGAGGTTGTATTCGGGCTGGAGCGCGTGGAAACGCGGCAGTCCCTCGGCCGTCGCCACGTCGAGCGCCGATTTCAGCCGCATCGCGCGGAAGTTCGATGCGCCCAGCACGCGCACCTTGCCGGCATCGATCAGCTGCCCGAACGCCGCCAGATAGTCGGCCTGCGGCGTGTCGTCATCGTCCTGATGGGCGTAATATAGGTCGATATGGTCGGTGCCGAGCCGGTCGAGCGACGCTTCCGCCGCCGCGGCGATACGCGCGGGCGCCAGCTTCTCGCCACCATCGCCCGGCAGCATGCCGACCTTGGTCGCGATCAGGACGCGGTCGCGCTTGCCCGACTGGCGCAGCCATTCGCCGAGGATGGTTTCCGATTCGCCGCCGCGATGGCCATCGACCCATGCCGAGTAGACGTCGGCGGTGTCGATCATGGTCCCGCCCAGGTCGACGAACGCGTCGAGGATGCGGAAGCTCTCGGCACGGTCGATCGTCCAGCCGAAGACGTTGCCGCCGAGGATCAGCGGCGGCGTTTCGAGATCGGTGGCACCGATGCGGCGGCGGACGGGGTCGGTCATGGACGTTCCTTCGGGTCAGGTGCGATGGCGTTGGCGTCGAGCGCGTTGTCGTCGAGCATCGCTGCGGCATCGTTCAGCGCGGCAGCCTCGTCCTGGGTCACGCCGCCGGGAGCCGAGCGCTGGTCGGCCCCGTTGCAGGCGGCGAGGAACAGGACGGCAAGGGTGGCAAGATGGCGCATCGATCGTCTCCCAACGAAAAAGGCCGCGTCCCGTTGCGTCGGGACGCGGCCTTCCGATCCTTACGCCAACGCGATCAGCGCTGCATATCGCGACCGGCCTTTTCCAGTTCCTCGCCGGCTTCGCGCTGCGCATTGTCGGCGGCGGCGTCGGCCTTGGCAGCGCCGCGATCGATCGCGGCACCGGCGCGGTCGGTAGCGTTCTCGATCTTTTCGCCGGCGCGGTCGGTGGCGTTCTCGGCGGCGCCGATGGCGCGTTCGCCGGCGGTCTGTACGTCGTCGACCGCTTCGCCCATCGTTGCATTCACATCGGCGGCGACGGCGTCGGCGGCTTCGCCCGTTTCGTTCTGCGCCTTCTGGCTGCAAGCCCCGATCGAGAATGCGACAGCGGCGAGCGGCAGCAGGATGAGCTTCTTCATGGTGGTTTCCCTTCCGTTACGATCCGCCGCCCAACGCACGAGCGTGGCCCCGGTTGCACGGTCCGCCGCATGGCACATCG
The DNA here is from genome assembly GCF_030062225.1 of Sphingomonas sp. 2R-10. Lineage (NCBI taxonomy): Bacteria > Pseudomonadati > Pseudomonadota > Alphaproteobacteria > Sphingomonadales > Sphingomonadaceae > Sphingomonas > Sphingomonas sp. 2R-10. The sequence continues at coordinate 7,937 of NZ_JASCXF010000005.1, read as the reverse complement.
ACTGCCGCAGCTGCGAGATGATCGATTGACGCCATATAAAGATTTCTTTATATCCCGGTTCATGGTCCCGGCTCTCGATATATTGCGCGCTGCAAGCGACGCCACCCGGTTGCGGGTGCTGTGTCTGCTCCGCTCGATGGAGCTGTCGGTCGGCGAACTCGCGCAGGTGCTGGAACAGAGCCAACCCCGCGTCAGTCGCCATATCAAGATCCTGTGCGACGCCGGACTAGCGGTACGGCGCAAGGAAGGTAGCTGGGTCTTCGTCGCGCTGGGGCATCCCGCAGTCGTCCGGCCATTGCTCGATGCGCTCGACGCATGGACCGTGCCCGACGATGCGCTGCTGCGTGCCGACGGGGTGCGGCTGTCGGAGGTCCGTGCCGACCGGGCAACGGCGGCGGCGGCGTGGTTCGAGGCGCATGCCGGCGACTGGGATGCGATCCGGTCGTTGCACGTCGCCGAGGAACAGGTCGAGGCGGCGATGCTGGCGGCGCTGGGATCGGCGCGGATCGACCTGCTGGTCGATATCGGCACCGGCACCGGGCGGATGCTGGAACTGTTCGCCCCGCTGGCGGCGCAGGCGATCGGGATCGACCGCTCGTCGGAAATGCTGCGGCTGGCGCGCGCGAAGCTGACCGAGCGCGGGCTGGACCATGCCGAGCTGCGCCAGGCCGATATCCTCGCGCTGCCGATTGATAGCGCGGTGGCGGGGGCGGCGGTGCTGCACCATGTGCTGCATTTCGTGCAGCATCCCGGTGCCGCCATTGCCGAGGCGGCACGCGTGCTGCGCCCCGGCGGACGGTTGCTGATCTGCGACTTCGCGCCGCACGAGCGCGAGGAATTACGGGTGCGCGACGCCCATGCGCGACTGGGCTTTTCGGACGAACAGATGCTGGGGTGGTTCGGGGATGCCGGGTTGGCGCCGGTATCGATCGAGACGCTGGGCGGCGGCGAGTTGACCGTGAAGCTGTGGATGGCGCGGCGCGCCTATGACGTACAAGAGGTGAAGGCGGCATGACTCCTACCATTTCTGACCTCGAAGAAGCGCGCCGCGCGCTGGATGCGCCGTTGTTCGCGGATCTTGCCGGCGATTGTGCGGTCAGCTTCGAATTCTTCCCGCCCAAGACCGAGAAGATGGAAGCGGCGCTGTGGGAAACGGTGCGTGCGCTGGAGCCGCTGGCGCCGAAGTTCGTCAGCGTCACCTATGGCGCGGGCGGTTCGACGCGCGAGCGGACCCATGCCACCGTCGCGCGGATCGCGCGCGATACGTCGATGCCGGCGGCGGCGCACCTGACCTGTGTCGAGGCAAGCCGGGCGGAGATCGATCAGGTCGCGCAGGAATATTGGGCAGCGGGCGTGCGGCACATCGTCGCGCTGCGCGGCGACCCGCCGACCATGGGGCAGAAGTTCGTCGCCCATCCCGATGGCTATGAAAATGCCGCCGCGCTGGTCGCGGGATTGCAGAAGCTGCATCCGTTCGAGATTTCGGTCGCGGCCTATCCCGAATGCCATCCGGATTCGGAACACCAGTCGGCCGATCTCGACAATCTTCGCGCCAAGATCGATGCCGGGGCGACCCGCGCGATCACGCAGTTCTTCTTCACGCCCGAAGCATTCTTCCGCTTTCGCGACGCGGCGGCGGCGGCCGGCATCACGGCCGATCTGGTGCCGGGCATCCTGCCGGTGTCGAACGTGGCGCAAGTGCGCAAATTCGCCGGCATGTGCGGGGCGGCGATCCCGGCATGGATGGACCGCCTGTTCGAGGGGCTGGACGACCATCCCGGCGCGCGCGCGCTGGTCGCGGCGACGGTCGCGGCGGAGATGTGCCGCAAGCTCTATGCCGGCGGGGTGCGCGACTTCCATTTCTACACGCTCAACCGCGCCGAGCTGTCCTACGCGATCTGCCATCTGATGGGGCTCCGGCCCAAGGCGAAGCCGGTCGCCGTGGCGGCCTGACACGAACGGTTTTGGGGAAGAACGACATGACCGATGCCCGCGAACGCCTGAACGCCGAAGCCGCCAAGCGCGTGCTCATCACCGATGGCGCCTTCGGTACCGAAATCCAGAACTGGAAGCTGTCCGAGGCCGACTATGCGGGCAGCCTGACGCTGGGCCATGACCAGAAGGGCAATAACGACATCCTCGCGATCACCAGGCCAGAGGTGCCGGAAACGATCACCCGCGCCTATCTCGACGCCGGGTCGGATATCGTGTCGACCAACACGTTCAGCGCCAACCTGATCAGCCAGGCCGATTACGGTGCCGAGGCGCTGGTCGCCGACATCAACATCGAAAGCGCGAAGATCGCTCGCCGCCTTGCCGACGACTATGCCGCGCGCGACGGGCGGCCGCGCTTCGTGGCGGGGGCGATCGGCCCGACCAACAAGACGCTGTCGCTGAGCCCGGACGTCAACGATCCCGGCTATCGCGAGATCGACTTCGATTATCTCAAGGGTGTGTACCGAGAGCAGATTGATGCGCTGGTGAGCGGCGGCATCGACTTCGTGCTGATCGAGACGGTGTTCGACACGTTGAACGCCAAGGCCGGCGTGCTGGCGGCGATCGAGGCGGGGCAGGCGCTGGGCCGCGACCTGCCGATCATGCTGTCGATGACGCTGACCGACTTGTCGGGACGCAACCTGTCAGGGCATACCGTCGAGGCGTTCTGGCACGCGATCCGCCATGCGAAGCCGGTAACGATCGGGCTGAACTGTTCGTTCGGCGCGGAGCAGCTGCGGCCGCACGTCAAGACGCTGAGCGAGATCTGCGATACGCTCATCATGGTCTATCCCAATGCCGGCCTGCCCAACGAGCTGGGCGCCTATGACGAGGCGCCGGCGACGACCGCAGCGCTGGTCGGCGACTGGGCGGATCATGGGCAGGTCAACGTGCTGGGCGGCTGCTGCGGTTCGACACCGGCGCATATCAAGGCGATGGCCGAACGGGTGAAGGGCATTGCGCCGCGCAAGGTGCCGGGCGTGCCGGTGCAGACGCGGCTCGCCGGGCTGGAACCGTTCACGATGGCGGCGTAAGGGCCGCGAAAAGATCCTCCCCGGCACGGGGAGGGGGACCATGCGCAGCATGGTGGAGGGGGGTCTTCACCATCGCCATCGTTTCATTTGTGGAGACCCCCCTCCACCACCGCCTATCGGCGGCGGTCCCCCTCCCCGTGCCGGGGAGGATCGGAAGATATAAATGACCAACGCCTCGACCAGTTTCGTCAACATCGGCGAACGCACCAACGTGACCGGTTCCGCCCGCTTCAAGAAGCTGGTGATGGCCGGCGACTATGCCGCCGCGGTCGAGGTCGCGCTGCAGCAGGTCGAGAGTGGGGCGCAGGTCCTCGACGTCAACATGGACGAGGGGCTGCTCGACGCGCACCACGCGATGACGACCTTCCTGAAACTCATTCAGGCCGAACCGGACATCGCGCGGATTCCGGTGATGGTCGACAGCTCGAAATGGGACGTGATCGAGGCGGGGCTGAAATGCGTTTCCGGCAAGCCGATCGTCAACTCGATCAGCATGAAGGAGGGGGAGGAAGCGTTCCTCCACCACGCCCGCATCTGCATGAACTATGGCGCGGCGGTCGTCGTGATGGCGTTCGACGAGGTCGGGCAGGCCGATACGCAGGCACGCAAGGTCGAGATCTGCGGTCGCGCCTACGACCTGCTGATGACGATCGGCTTTCCGCCCGAGGACATCATCTTCGATCCCAATATCTTCGCGGTCGCGACGGGGATCGAGGAGCACAACAACTACGGCGTCGACTTCATCGAGGCGTGCAAGGAGATCAAGGCGCGCTGCCCGCATTGCCATATCTCGGGCGGGCTATCGAACCTGTCGTTCAGCTTCCGCGGCAACGAACCGGTACGCCGGGCGATGCACTCGATCTTCCTCTATCACGCCATTCCGGCGGGGATGGACATGGGGATCGTCAATGCGGGCCAGCTCGACGTGTACGACACGATCGACGCCGAATTGCGCACCGCCTGCGAGGACGTGATCCTCAACCGCGATCCGGGTGCCACCGACCGGCTGATCGCGCTGGCCGAGAAGTACAAGGGCACCGATGCGGTGGCCGAGAAGGCGGCGGCGGAATGGCGCTCGCTTCCCGTGGTCAAGCGGCTGGAATATGCGCTGGTGAAAGGCATCGACGCGCATGTCGTCGACGATACCGAGGAATGCCGCCAGCAATTCGCGCGGCCGATCGAGGTGATCGAAGGGCCGCTGATGGACGGAATGAACGTCGTGGGCGACCTGTTCGGATCGGGCAAGATGTTCCTGCCGCAGGTGGTGAAATCCGCGCGCGTGATGAAGAAGGCGGTTGCCCACCTGCTGCCCTTCATCGAGGCGGCCAAGGAGCCCGGCGCGAAGGGCAAGGGCAAGATCATCATGGCCACCGTCAAGGGCGACGTGCATGACATCGGCAAGAATATCGTCGGCGTCGTCCTGCAGTGCAACGGGTTCGACGTCGTCGATCTGGGCGTGATGGTGCCGTGGACGAAGATCCTCGAAGCCGCGAACGAGAACGATGCCGACATGATCGGGCTGTCGGGCCTTATCACCCCGTCGCTGGACGAAATGGTGACGGTGGCCGAGGAGATGAAGCGCGCGGGGATGACCATGCCGCTGCTGATCGGCGGGGCGACGACGTCGAAGGTCCACACCGCGCTGCGCATCTCGCCCGCCTATGACGGGCCGATCGTCCATGTGCTCGACGCGAGCCGCGCGGTGGGCGTCGCGACGACCCTGGTCAGCGATACCGGCCGCGACGCCTATGTCGCGCAGGTCGCGGCGGATTACGAAGCGGTCCGCGTGGCGCGGGCGGGCAAGGGGCAGAGCGACCTGTCGCCGATCGCCGATGCGCGGGCCAATGCGTTCGTCGTCGATTTCGTGCAGAAACCGGGGGCTCCGGCAAAGCCCGGGCAGCACGTGTTCGACGACTGGGATCTGGGCGACCTGCGCGATTACATCGACTGGACGCCGTTCTTCCGGGCGTGGGAGCTGGCGGGCAATTTCCCGGCGATCCTGACCGACGCGGTGGTCGGCGAAAGTGCGACGTCGCTGTTCGAGGATGCGCAGGCGATGCTCGACCGCGTCATCGCCGAGAAATGGCTGACGGCGCGCGGGGTCGCGGCGCTGTGGCATTGCCGGCGCGACGGCGACGACGTGATTATCGACGTGCCCGCCGCACAGCTGGAACCGGCGATCGAGGCGGGGCGGGTATCGCCGCTGTCGGGAGTACCGCACGACTTCGCGACGCCGATGCAGACGACCCACGCCACCCATGCGATCCGCATGCCGTTCCTGCGCCAGCAGGTGAAGAAGCGCGAGGGGCGGGCGAACATGTGCCTCGCCGACTTCGTCGATCCGGCGGGTGACTGGATGGGCGGCTTCGCGGTCGGCATCCACGGCATCGACCCGCATATCGCGCGGTTCAAGGCCGAGAACGACGATTATCAGGACATCCTGCTGAAGGCGCTGGCGGATCGGCTGGCCGAGGCGTTCGCGGAGCGGCTGCACCATCATGTCCGCACCGAGCTGTGGGGCTATGCGCCCGACGAGCAACTGACCAACGAGGCGATGATCCGCGAGCAATATCGCGGCATCCGACCGGCCCCGGGCTATCCGGCGTGCCCCGACCATAGCCAGAAGCCCATCCTGTTCGACATGCTGGGTGCCACCGACGCGACGGGGATCACGCTGACCGACAGCTTCGCGATGCTGCCGACGGCGGCGGTTTCGGGCTTCTATTTTGGGCATCCCGACAGCGCGTATTTCGGGGTGGCGCGGATCGGGCGGGACCAGCTGGAGGACTATGCGACGCGGCGCGGCGTCAGCCTCGAGCAGGCGGAGCGGTGGCTGCGGCCCAATCTCGACTGAGGACGTCCAGCAGCCGGTCGCAGAGCCAGTCCGGGTCGCCGGGGCGGGCGAAGCTGTGGCTGGCGGTGTCGCGGTGGTGGAGGGGGATGCGGCGGCGCAGGGCCGATAGTTGGCGAAGGTGCCACGCATCGACGAAGGCGATCGCGGTGTGGTCGCCGGTGGCCAGCAGGATTTCGGTAGGGATTCCAGAAGCCAGGGCCGCGGCGAAGCGGGCGGTCAGATCGCCGGGGCCGGTCGGGGCGCGGGCGATGGTTGCCAATCCTGCCTTCAAGCGGCTGAAGTTGACGCCGCCGGTGAGCAGACGCCGCCATGCCGCAGGCGAAGCCAGCCGAGCGGCATAGGTCGCGCGGATCGCGGCGGGCGGCGGCAGGTCGCCCGCAGGCTCGACGATCCAGGGGTTTGCGAGGACCAGCCGGTCGATTCCGGTGTCGGCGTGAAACAGGGCGAGCGCGGTCGCGGCGTCGCAATTGCCGAATGCCAACATCCGCGTAACCCCGGTCCGGTCGCGCAGCGCGGCGGCGGCGGCGGCGATGTCGGGACCGCTCGACCGGAAGCTGCCATTGGTGCCGGTCGAATCGCCGATGCCGCGGCGGTCGAAGCGCAGCACCGGATAGCCCGCGCCGGCAATGGCGGCGGCCAGCAGCGCCATGCCGCGATGCGCGCCGATGCGCAGTTCGTTGCCGCCCGACACGATCAGCAGGCCGGTGGTGCCCGGCGCATCGTCGAGCGTCGCGGCGAGCGTTTCACCGGCACAGGGGAAGGTCACCAGCCGACGCATGCGCGGCTCCAGGCGGCGAGGTCGTCGGCGAGCAGGGCGACGAGCGCCGGGTCGTCGCCGGGTTCCGACCGGCGCCACAGCGGCGCGGCGTCGAGGCGCAGGTCGGCATGGTCGGGATCGGTGCCGAGCCGGACGATGCGCAGCGGATGGGCGGCGTCGGGGACGGCGGCGGCAAGATCGGAGAGCAGCGGGCCGGCGATCCGGTTGCCGGCGATCTCGACGACCGGCGCGCCGCGGTCGATCCCGCCCGCGACCCGCGCCAGCTCGCGCACCATCCGGTCGCCGGGCTGCGGGGCAAGCTGCCAGCGGCCCGCGACGGCGGCATCGGTGTCGAGCAGGACGGCGGCGCGAATCGCGGCGCTGATGACCGGGCGGTCGGTGGCCTCGACCAGCGCGGTGACCGCCGAACGCCAGTCGCCCAGCGTCACGGCGTCGGTCGCCAGCAGGCTTTCCCCCTGTCCCGGCAGGTCGGGCAGCATCCCGGCGATGCCGCGATCGGCGAGCGCGCGCAACAGCCCGACGGCGAAGGTCCGCAGGCGGTTCGCTTCCTCGAACGGGGGCAGCAGCAGCAGGACGACCGGACCGGTATCGGGGCCGAAGCGCCATAGCGCCTCATGTCCGCCGGGCCAGTCGTAGCGGTCGATCAAGCGCGCGCCTTGGCGTTGGCGAAGGCGACCAGCGAGCCGAAGCTCTCCAGCGTATCGCCGTCGATATCGTCGTCCTCGATCAGGATGCCGAGGCGGTCCTCGATCTCGGTCAGGACGCCGGCCACCGCCATCGAATCGAGTTCGGGAAGCGCGCCGAACAGCGGCGTCGCATCGTCGAACGCCGCCACCCGTGCGTCGGACAGGCCCAGTACGTCACGCAACACCGCGCGCACGGTTTCCTCGATCGACGCCGAACCGGTCTGAACCACTACTCACTCCCCTGCTGGTGGGGGACGTTTAGGGGGTGCGGACGGTGCTGCCAAGCGGGGGGCGCTGGTTCAGATGTGCCCGTTCCGGGGATAGGGGCGAGGGTCGATCCTCGCGCGCTTCCTACCCCGGCGGCAGCCGGGGCCCAGTTGAGGCAGGGCGACGACTGCTCGCTAACAGCGCCCGACTGGGCCCCGGCCTTCGTCGGGGTACGGGGGTGGTGAGGCGGGCTTTCACGGCCACGCAGGTCGTATCCCCGCGGAGGCGGGGATCCAGGGTTATTTCGCGGAGCGGTAGTCTGTCTGGCTCTGGACCCCCGCCTGCGCGGGGGTACGATGCGTTTTGGGGGGTAGGGGTTGGGG
>NZ_JASCXF010000059.1:0-21144 GCF_030062225.1 Sphingomonas sp. 2R-10 | reverse complement strand
GCGCCAGGACCATCGACGACCTCTGGAAAACCGTTGGCTCTATCTGCAATCTGTATGACCCCGGCGAGTGTCGCAACTACTTCACCGCCGCCGGCTATGCGCTTGATTAAACGCTCGATGCTCTAGTCGGCGCAGCGGAGGCGGGTGAAGGGGCGGCCGTCGGTGATGATGGTCAGCCGGTTGCCGTCGACCGCCAGCGTCTGGGTCGAGGTCCAGCGTTGGCCCTCGCCGTCATAGGCGGCGGTGATGCGGATGCGGCCGTCGGCCAGCGGTTCGACGCGGCGTACCTTGCCCACGCTTTCGTGGAACCACAGTTCGTCCGGTGATACCTTCACCCCCTCGATCGAGGCGGCGGGGCGGGCGCAGGCGGCGGCGTCGCGGTTCCAGCGGCCGACGAAGCGGGCGGGAATGACGTCGGCGGCGACCTGCTCGCCCGGCGGCGGCGCAGGGGTGCCGGTGAAGCCGCAGCCACGGATCGCTTGGCCGTTCAGGGTCAGGGTTGCGGTAAAGTCGCGCGGCGCGCCCGACATGTCGTCCGCGCACGGCTTGCGTTCGACCTGCACGGTCAGATCGCCGGCCCGCCAGCGTCGCGTATCGGCGCGAACCTCGCGATCCAGCACCGCCAGGCGACGCGTCGGCATATCGACCCCGGTCAGGACCAGCACATCGGGCGCCACGCGAACCGAGTAAAAGGGTTCGTTGGTCGTGACGGTCAGCCGGTCGGGGACGGTACTGGCAACCTGGGCAGCAGGCACCGGCGAGGGTGCGACGCGGGTCGGTGTCGCGTCTGGCGCCGGCAAGATCGCATTGTCAGACACCAAGGCCGCATTGTCCGACGCATCGCCGCCACACCCGGCCAGCGCCAGTGCGCCGACGACGACCAGCCAGCGATCAGCGCGGCGCGGCAACCCGGCCCCCGGTGCTCACGCGGTCGTCGCGATCGGCGAGCGTCATGATCCCGGCCGGCTCCAGCCGCGGCGCCGTATCGGCCGCGCGATAGGCGGGAAAGGCGATGACGTCGTTCACCACCGCAACCTGTCCGCCGAGCTGCGTCGCACCGAACAGCTTGCGCGCGAAGGCGGTCGGAATGCGGATGCAGCCATGCGAGGCGGGAAAGCCCGGCAGGTTGCCCGCATGGAGCGCGACGCCGTCCCACGTCAGGCGCTGCATGAACGGCATCGGCGCGTTGTTGTAGAGGTTGGAGCGGTGGAACGGCCGCTTCTGAAGGATGGTGTATTCGCCGATCGGCGTCATCTTGCCCGGCTTGCCCGTCGATACCGTGGTCGCACCGACCAGCATCTCGCCGCGATAGACGAACGCCATCTGCATCGGGACGCTGATGACGATGCTGACCGCGCCGGGCAGCGTCGGATCATCGGCCCAGCGATGATCGCCCGGCCGCATCGCCACCGCCGCACGCTCGACCGCCAATGCCGCCGGTTCCTGTGCCGGGGCGACCGTGGGCGACATGGCAAGCAAAAGGACCGGGACGATCGCGATCTTCATGCGAACCGTTATCCCGCAACGGCCGGCGAATGGCAAATCCGGCGTTAACCGTAATACGCGGAGTCGTTCGCCCGTGGCTCAGGCGCGACGAGCGGCGGAACGGGTGACCGCGCGTTAATTGAATGGAATCGGTTGCACCCGTATCTAGGAGCCTCAACGACTTGGCGAGGATTTGGATGCAGGACCAATCGGTTCGATCGCGGCGGGCGGTGCTGAAGGCGGCAGGCGGACTGGCCGGCGCCGTATTGGCACAGGGCTGTTCGACGAACGCGATCGTGCCCATCGCGCAGAATGCATCGATCATGCCGCCGCCGCAGCGGCTGGCATCGGCCCCCGTCCCCGCCGCCCCGGTGCGGCAGATGCGTGCCCCCGCCACGGTCAATCCGCGACTGTTCGAGCGGGCGCAGGCCGCGATGGCGCGCCATGCCGGCACGCTCCAGCGGACCGACCGCATCGCGATCGCCGACTTCGCGGTCGATTCCACCCATCCGCGTTTCCAGTTCATCGACATGCACAGCGGCGTCGTGTCCGCCATGCGCGTCGCCCATGGCAGCGGATCGGATCCGGCGCATTGCGGCCGGCTGGAACGGTTCAGCAACGTCCCCGATTCGAACGCGACGTCCGAAGGCGCGTTCATCACCGACAATTATTATGTCGGCAAGCATGGCCGATCGCAGCGGCTGCTGGGGCTCGACGCGACCAACAACAATGCACTGATGCGGGCGATCGTCGTGCACGGTGCGTGGTATGCAAATCCGGAAATGATCGCGCAGCACGGCAAGCTGGGTCGCAGCCAGGGCTGTTTCGCGGTTGCCGAAGGCGATCTGGCGCGGGTGTTCGCCCTGCTGGGCGAAGGCCGGATGATCTACGCCGCCAAGGTTTGAGGTCGGGGGACGCCGCTGTCCCCCCATCTGACCTACCAATTTCCCCAACCGTTCGGTTCGAGCAGCTTCGAGCTTGTCGAGAAGCGTCCGTCGAGAACCCTTGCCCCCAACGAAACCTGCATAGGCCACCCCCGCGGAACCGCATTCTCGATACGCGCTCTCGACTTCGCTCGATCGCGACTCGAACCAAACGGCGGGGTTGGTTTGGCGTAGTTGGAGTGCCTACCCCCCCCCGCCGTCATCGCTAACGGTTCCGTACGGCGGCATCTGCCGATAAGATGCAGGCCATGACCCACCCGTTCCATTCGATCCACACCCATGGCTTCCTGCGCGTCGGCGCGTGTACCCCGCCCGCGCATGTCGGCGATCCGGCGGCCGGGGGCCGTGCGGCGATCGCACTGGCGCAGCAGGGGCATGATGCGGGTGCCGACCTGCTGGTGTTTCCCGAACTGAACCTCACCGCCTATGCCATCGACGACCTGCATCTGCAGGACGCGTTGTGCGACGCGACCGATGCGGCACTGGCGGCGGTGGTCGCGGCGAGCGCCGGCCTGCGTCCCGTCCTGCTGCTGGGCGCGGCGCTCAGGCGGAACGGCCGGCTCTACAACTGTGCGGTGGCCGTGGCGCGCGGGCGGGTGCTGGGGGTGGTGCCCAAGACCTACCTGCCCAATTACCGCGAATATTACGAGAAGCGCTGGTTCGCCGCCGGTGTCGGGCTGACCGGCCTGACCATGACGGTCGCGGGACAGGAGGTGCCGTTCGGCACCGACCTGATCTTCGCGGCGCGCGACATGGCCGATTTCGTGTTCCATGCCGAGATCTGCGAGGATTTCTGGTCGCCTCTGCCGCCATCGACCGCGGGGGCGATGGCCGGGGCGCTGGTGCTGTGCAACCTGTCGGCGTCGAACATCGTCATCGGCAAGGCGCGCGACCGCGAGATGCTGTGCGCGTCGCAATCGTCGCGGACCATGTCGGCCTATGTCTATTCGGCGGCGGGCAGCGGCGAAAGCACGACCGACCTGTCATGGGATGGGCAAGGGTCGGTGCATGAACTGGGCGCGCTGCTGGCCCAATCGCAGCGGTTCGACCGGTCGGCGGGGATCGCGATGGCCGATGTCGATCTCGACCGGCTGCGGCTGGAGCGGATGCGGACCGGCACGTTCAACGACTGCGCGGCGGCCAGCGGCCATCCCGAGACGCGGTTCCGGCGGGTCGGGTTCGACCATGTGGCGGAAGCGCGCGATATCGGGTTGCAGCGCCCGGTGCGCCGCTATCCCTTCGTCCCCGACACGCCCGAGCGGCTGGACGACGATTGCTACGAAGCGTTCAACATCCAGGTGGAGGCGCTGCGCAAGCGGCTGGTGGCGTCGGGGACGCGGCGGCTGGTGATCGGCGTGTCGGGCGGGCTGGATTCGACCCATGCGCTGATCGTCGCAGCCAAGGCGTTCGACCGGCTGGAACGGCCGCGCAGCGACATATTGGGCTTCACCATGCCCGGCTTCGCGACCGGCGAGACGACGAAGGGCAATGCGTGGAAGCTGATGCGCGCGCTGGGCATCACCGGCGACGAGATCGACATCCGCCCCGCCGCGCGGCAGATGCTGGGCGACATGGACCACTCGTTCGCGAAGGGCGAGGCGGTTTACGACGTGACGTTCGAGAATGTGCAGGCGGGGCTGCGCACCGACTATCTCTTCCGCCTCGCCAACCAGCGCGAGGCGCTGGTGCTGGGCACCGGCGACCTGTCGGAGCTGGCGCTGGGGTGGTGTACCTATGGCGTCGGCGACCATATGAGCCATTACGGCGTCAACGCCGGCGTGCCCAAGACGCTGATCCAGTACCTCATTCGCTGGACGATCCGCACCGACCAGTTCGACGGCGATACCGACGCCGTGCTCGACGCGATCCTGCATACCGAGATTTCGCCCGAACTGGTGCCGGCCGACGATGCCGGGCGGATGCAGAGCACCGAGGATCGCGTCGGGCCCTATGCGCTCAACGACTTCTTCCTGCACCATATCGTCCGCTACGGCATGCGCCCGTCGAAGGTCGCGTTTCTGTGCTGGCACGCGTGGCGCGATGCGCAGGCCGGGCGCTGGCCGATCGATTTTCCGGAGGATGCCAAGGGGGCGTATGACCTGCCCGTGATCGCGACGTGGCTGGAGAAGTTCCTGTGGCGCTTCTTCCAGTCGAGCCAGTTCAAGCGGTCGGCGCTGCCCAACGGACCAAAGGTGTCGGCTGGCGGTGCGCTGTCGCCGCGCGGCGACTGGCGCGCGCCGTCGGACGGGGTGGCGACCGCATGGGTCGAGGAACTGCGCGGCGGGTTGCCGACCCTCTGATCCTCGTCACCCCAGCGAAGGCGGGGGTCTCCTGCGGCGAGGCGTGCGCTTCCTTGCCCAGAGACCCAGCCTTCGCTGGGGTGACACTTGGGGCAAGGAACATGGGTGCCGGCGCCCCCTACCCCTGTGCCCGCGCGCCCTTCTCCGACGCGGACCCGCCCAGCGCCCAGCGCAGCACCCGCGCCATGCCCTGCGCGCCGCTGCGCACGCCGATACGCGGATGGTCCTGCAATTCCAGCATCGCCCGCGCCCATGGCGGCAGCAGGTCGATCGCCGCGGCGGTGTTCAGCGCGCCGAACCCCTTCAGCAGCGGGTTGGGCAGCGGCTGCTGCAACAGCGCGTCGCGCACCGCGCGCGTGCGATCGTCGCAGCGCAGTTCGCCGCGCACGTCGCGCAGCCACACCTCGGTCGCCGCCCGGCTGTCGGGCACGTCGCGCGCGCCCAGCCGCTGCGCCACGACGACATTCTCGGCGAAATAGCGATCCTGATCGCCGCTCGACAGCATCGGATCGCGGTAGCGCAGATAGGCGCGCAGGAACGAATCGGTCTCGGCGACATGCACCCACGTCAGCAGATGCGGGTCGTTCGCGTCGTAGCGCGTGCCGTCGGGCAGCACGCCATGCACATGGTCGTGGATCGTCCGTACGCGCCCGATCAGCCGTTCGGCCTCCGCAGTGCCGCCATAGGTGGTGGCGGCAATGAACTGGGCGGTGCGCTTGAGCCTGCCCAGCATGTCGCGCCGGAAATCGCTATGGTCCCACACCCCGGCCAGGGCACCGGGATGCAGCATCTGCACCAGCAGCGCGGCGGTGCCGCCGATCATCATCGACGAGAAGTCGGCATGGACCCGCCAACTGACCGACGTCGGGCCGAACAGCCCGTCGTCGCCCGCCGGACGGGTCAGGTCGATCGCGCCGTCGCCCGCGCCGGTCAGGGCGCGGACCTGTTTCGCAATGGCTTGGCGTACGGGGTTCATGTCGGTGCGAACGAGCGGCACGGCGCCAGGGGTCCACGGGCATGGGAACCAAAGCCGTCGTTCACGACCTTTGTCGCACGTCCTTCAACCGGCAAGGCCCTTCGCGCATGTCCTCTCCCAGTCCGGAAAAGCCGCTCGACCGCGATCCCCCGCAGCCGGCGATGGCGGGCGCGGCGATGCACGATCCAAGCAGCGGCATCTTCTTCACCGCGGTAAAGACCACCCGGATGCCGATGATCGTCACCGACCCGAACCAGCCCGACAATCCGATCATCTTCGCCAACCCCGCCTTCCTGACCATGACCGGCTATGGTGCCGACGAGGTACTGGGCCGCAACTGCCGCTTCCTGCAGGGGCCGGAAACCGACCGCGACACGGTGCGCCAAATCGGGGAGGCGATCGAGCGGCAGCGGGAAACATCGGTCGAGATCGTCAACTACAAGAAGAACGGCAGCGCCTTCTGGAACGCGCTGTTCATATCGCCGGTGCTCGATCAGGACGGGACGCTGCGCTATTACTTCGCCTCGCAGCTCGACGTCACCCGCCGCCGCGATGCCGAGGAGGCGCTGCGGCAGGCGCAGAAGATGGAGGCGGTCGGGCGGCTGAGCGGGGGGATCGCCCACGACTTCAACAATCTGTTGACCGTGATCCAGGGGTTCGCCGACGTCCTGCTGACCCAGATCGAACGCAGCGCGGAGCGGCCGGTCGACCCGGCCCGCGCCCGCCGGTCGCTGCGGGCGGTGATGGATGCGGCCGAGCGCGGTGCCGAACTGACGCAGCAGATGCTGGCCTTTTCGCGCCAGCAGAAGCTGTCGGGACGGGTGACCAACGTCGACGACCTGGTCCGGACACTGCTGCCGATGATGCGGCGGACGATCGGCGCGTCCGGAATCGCGATCGACGTGAAGCAGTGCGGCCCCGACTGCAATGCGCGGATCGATCCCGTCCAGGCCGAAACCGCGATCCTCGGCATCGTCATGAACGCGCGCGACGCGATGCCCGATGGCGGCACGCTGACCATCGCGTCCGAACGCAGGCGGCTGGACGGCGGCGACCCGCGCTTCGGGGCGAGGCTGAGCGGCGACTTCATCGCGCTTTCCATCACCGACACCGGCGTCGGCATGGCGGAGGACGTCCGCGCCCGAGTCACCGAGCCGTTCTTCACGACCAAGGACCAGGGCAAGGGCACCGGCCTCGGCCTGTCGATGGTCTATGGCTTCATGAAACAGTCGGGCGGCGCACTGCACGTCGAATCCCGGGTCGGCCGGGGCACGACGGTCCACCTGCTCTTTCCCGCCGCCGACGCCCGGCCCGAGCCGATCCACCGCCACCGGCGCCAACCCGAGAGCGGATCGCGCGGGAACGAAACGGTTCTGGTCGTCGAGGACCAGCCCGACGTCGGCGATCTTGCCGAAGCGATCCTGAAGGACTTCGGCTACACGATATTGCGGGCGGCCAACGCGCCGGAAGCGCTCGGGATCATCGAGCGCGACGGCGCCATCGACCTGCTGTTCACCGACCTCATCATGCCCGGCGGCATGAACGGGGTGATGCTGGCGCGCGCCGCCCGGCGCCTGCGACCGGCGATGAAGATCCTGCTGACGACCGGCTATGCCGAGGCGTCGATCGAGCGGGTCGATGCGCGCGGCACCGAATTCGACCTGATCGGCAAGCCGTACAAACGGGCCGATCTGGCGGCGCGGGTCCGGCAGGTGATCGACGCGCCGACCGGGACAGGTTGAAGCCCGGATCATTAGTCGGTACTGCAATACGTTCCCGCAACGATCCTTGTCGCCGGGCTGTACGTTGACGACGAAAGGTCCGGGCTTGGCGACGATTCCTGATGCGGAGAATGCCGGATCGCCGCTTGCTCCGTCGCCCTCGGATCTCGGGCACGACCTGACCGTCTGCGACCGCGAACCGATCCATATTCCGGGCGCGATCCAGCCGCACGGCATGCTGCTGATCGTCGATCCGGCCGAAGGCGCGATCGTCGGCGGCGCGGGCGATGTCGCGACGCTGCTGGGGCCGGACTGGCTCGGCGGGTCGATCCGCACCCTGATCGGCGATTCCGGTCTGGAGGTGCTGCGCTCGACCGTTGCCGGGCCGCTGGCGCTCGGCACGATCGATCGTGCCGGCCTGTCGGTAGTCGCCAGCCGCGAGGGCCGGTACTGGCTGATCGAACTGGAAGCGACGGCCCCGGGCCAGCCCGGCACCGACGACGCGCTGACGTGGATCGAACATGGCGGCGAGGACTTCTCCCGCGCTACCGACCTCGACGACCTGTGCGCGCGCGCTGCGGTGGTCTTTTCACGGCTGACCGGATTCGACCGGGTCATGATCTATCGCTTCCTCGACGACGATTCGGGGAAGGTCGTGGCCGAACGCCATGCACCCAACATGCACGGGTTCCTGAACCACCATTTCCCGGCATCCGACATCCCGCGACAGGCGCGCGCGCTGTATGTCCGCAACCGCGTGCGTGTGATCCCCGATGCCGGCTATACCCCCGCGCCGATCGTCGCGATCGACCCGGCGTTGCGCTCCGTCGACCTGAGCGACGTCGGCGTGCGCGCCGTATCGCCGATCCATGTCCAGTATCTGCGCAACATGGGCGTCGGCGCGTCGGCATCGGTGTCGATCATCAAGGACGGCATCCTGTGGGGGCTGGTGGCGTGTCATCACCGTTCGCCACGAACCCTGTCCTACCTCCAGCGCAAGACCTGCGAACTGATCGCCGCATCGTTCGCGCAGCAGGTCCGCGCCAAGGAAGAGGCCGCCGAATATCGTGAGCGGCTGCGGCTGCGCACCGCCGAGGATGCGCTGGCCCAGCGAATGGCGCAGGAAGACGAGCCCGACACGGTCGGTGCGATGGTCGCCAACGACCTGCGCCGGCTGCTCGACGCCGACGGCTTCGTCCTGCAACGCGGTGCGACGCTGCACACCAGCGGCACCGTCCCGTCGCAGGAAGCGATCGCCGACATGCTCGGATGGGTCCGGCGTCAGGGCAGCATATTGCTGCACAGCGCTTCGCTCCAGCAGCGGATGCCGGGGGCGGAGGCCTATCGCGACCTGGCGAGCGGGCTGCTGGCGATCACCCTGTCCGCCGACGAACCGGTCGTGCTGCTGTGGTTCCGGGCCGAGACGTTGCAGACGATCCAGTGGGCCGGCAATCCGCACAAGGCGGTCGACCAGCACGCCGACCAGCCGCTGAGCCCGCGTGCGTCGTTCGCGGCGTGGAGCGAGGAAATCCGCGGTCGCGCCCGCCCGTGGACCTCGGCCGAGGTCGAGGCCGCGCACCGGCTGTCGCGGCTGTTGTTCGATGTCCGCCAGCGTCGCCGCATCGGCGAGCTGAACCGGGAACTGACCCGTGCGGTCACGGACAAGGACGCGCTGCTCGCCCAGCAGGAAACGCTCATCAAGGAAGTGAACCACCGCGTGCAGAACAGCCTGCAACTGGTGGTCGCGTTCCTTGCCATGCAGGCCAATGCCGAGAATGACGAGACGCTGACCCGCCATCTGGGCGAAGCGCAGCGGCGGCTGTCGGCGGTCGCGCTGGTCCATCGCCGGCTCTATTCCGACGACACCGTCACGGTCATCGACCTCGGCCGCTATATCGAGGACCTGCTGAACGAGATGCAGTCGTCGATGGGCGCGGAATGGACCGGGCGGGTGACGATGGACCTTGCCCCCCTGCTCATCAGCGCCGATGCCGCGGTGCAGATCGGGCTGGTCCTCGTCGAACTGGTCATCAACGCACAGAAATATGCCTATGGCGGCAAGTCCGGTCCGATCGCGGTGACGCTGGAACGGTTCCGCAATCGCTTCCGACTGACCGTCGCCGATCGCGGACAGGGCCGCACCGGTACCCGCACCGGGTTCGGCACGCGGATGCTGACCGCGATGGTCAAGCGGCTCGACGGCACGATCGAGGAAAGCGACAACGCACCGGGGCTGCGGTTCACGGTGTCGGCGCCGATCGGATTGCCGGAGGACGCGTAGAGCCGCCGGAACGGCCTGCGGGACCGGTTTTTGCCGTCGTGAACCTTGCCCCGGCCAAGGCTGGGGCATCCCGCGGGCAGGTGCGCACAAGCAACAGGGAGATCCCGGCCTTCGCCGGGATGACGCGTGTCGGTGGGTGGCGCCGCAGAGCGTTGCAGGAGGTGCCCGATCATCGCCTCGCCCGTCACCCCGGACTTGATCGAGACCTCTGCAAAGCCCTCAATCCGTACCCCGGCGAAGGCCGGGGCCCAGTGGGGGGACATTGGCAAGATACGGAAAAGCCTTTCCAACTGGACCCCGGCCTTCGCCGGGGTACGGCGAGGCGTTGGTTCTGTTCGAGACTTTCGCGGAGGTTTCGACTTGATCCCCGGCGACGATGGACCCGGTCGAGCCATCCACGAAAAAGGGCGCGGCGGCCATTGGCCACCGCGCCCTGATCGCTTGCCCGCAGGCCGCGCCGGTTACTCGGCAGCGGTCGCCTTTGCCGGACGCGGATCGCGGCGTTCGGCGATACGCGCCGACTTGCCGGTGCGACCGCGCAGATAATAGAGCTTCGCGCGCCGAACGACGCCGCGACGGACGACCTCGATCGAATCGATGTTCGGCGAGTAGAGCGGGAACACGCGCTCCACGCCTTCGCCGAAGCTCATCTTGCGAACGGTGAACGACGAACCCATGCCGGCGTTCGACCGCGCGATGCACACGCCTTCGTAGTTCTGTACGCGGGTCCGCTCGCCTTCGACGACCTTGACGCCGACCTTGAGGGTATCGCCCGCACGGAATTCGGGGATCGACTTCGATTCGAGGAACTTGGCGATCTGTTCCGCTTCGAGCGTCTGGAGGAGGTTCATTGCTTGTGACCTTCATTCTCTTCGTGCGCGCCAGAGGGCGACTGGACCCGAGCGTCGACGTGACGCTCCCACAGGTCCGGCCGCCATAGCCGTGTGTCGGATTCCGATCGTGACTTGCGCCACGCCGCGATCCTCGCATGATCCCCCGATCGCAACACTTCGGGGATCACACGCCCTTCCCATTCAGCAGGTCGGGTATATTGAGGATATTCGAGAAGGCCGCTTTCGAAGCTCTCCTCGATACCACTCGAAGCCGCGCCCATTACGCCGGGAAGCAGCCGAACGCAAGCATCGAGCAGCACCAGCGCCCCCATTTCGCCACCCGACAGCACGTAGTCGCCGATCGCGACCGGTTCGATGGCGCGCGCCTCGAACAGGCGTTCGTCGAACCCCTCGAACCGGCCGCACAGGACGATCGCCCCGGGCCCTTCCGCAAGGGTACGGACCCGCGCCTGCGTCAACGGCCGGCCGCGCGGCGTCATCGCCAGCACCGGACGCCCATCGCCCACGCTGTCGAGCGCGGCGGCCAGCACGTCGGCGCGCAGCACCATCCCCGCCCCGCCCCCGGCCGGGGTGTCGTCGACCGAGCGATGCCGGTCGGTGGCGAAATCGCGGATCTGCACCGTGTCCAGCGACCAGCGTTCCTCGCGCAGCGCCCGTCCCGCCAGCGACAGGCCGAGCGGCCCGG
Organism: Sphingomonas sp. 2R-10; assembly: GCF_030062225.1. NCBI lineage: Bacteria > Pseudomonadati > Pseudomonadota > Alphaproteobacteria > Sphingomonadales > Sphingomonadaceae > Sphingomonas > Sphingomonas sp. 2R-10. The sequence continues at coordinate 9,898 of NZ_JASCXF010000059.1, read as the reverse complement.
GAAACATTTCGGGATACAGGGTGAGGATCGTGGCGGCGAACGGCATGGGCGACAGCCTGTGCCCGCATGTCGCGGGGAACGAAAGCCCTTCCCGCGTCATTTGCGTGTCCATGCCCGCCCCGTCCCCCGTTCCGCGTCCCGGCGCGATCGACTGCGCCATCATCGGGGCCGGCCCCGCCGGGCTTACTGCCGCGATCTATCTGGCGCGGTTCCACCTTTCGATCCGGATGTTCGATTGCGGGTCGAGCCGCGCGGCGCTGATCCCGCGGACGCACAACCATGCCGGTTATCCGGGCGGGATCGCGGGCCGGGAGTTGCTGGCGAGGATGCACGAACAGGCGCGCGAGTTCGGCGCGACGTGCGAGGCGACGACCGTCACCGCGATCGAGCGTGACGGCGACGATTTCCTCGTCCGGACCGCCACCGGGACGCTCGCCGCACGCACCGTGGTGCTGGCGACCGGCGTGGTGAACCACCGCCCGCGCGGGCTCGACGATGCGACGCACGACGCGGCGCTCGCGCGCGGGCTGCTGCGCTACTGCCCGATCTGCGACGGATACGAGGTCACCGATCGGCGGGTCGGCGTGATCGGGACCAGCCGGCACGGGATGCGCGAGGCGCTGTTCCTGCGCGGCTATACCACCGACGTCACGCTGATCGCGCCCGACAGCGACCATGACCTCGACGATTCGTGTCTCGATGCGCTCGACCGTGCCGGGGTGCGGCGGGTGGACGGGCCGTGTGGCGACTATCGCATCGACGGCGACCGCTTCGTGGTGCGCATCGCGGCGGGCGACATGGCGTTCGACAGCGTCTATCCCGCGCTCGGGTCGCATATCCGCTCCGAACTGGCGGTCGCGGCGGGCGCGCGGGCGAGCGGGGACGGTTGCCTTGAGGTGGACGATCACCAGCGCACCTCGATCCCCGGCCTGTTCGCCGCAGGCGACGTGGTGAAGGGGCTCGACCAGATCAGCCATGCCATGGGCGAAGCGGGGGTGGCCGCCACCACCATCCGCAACCTGCTCGACGAACGGCATCCGATCCGCCGCTGAACCGCTTGGCAGCGGCCGTGCCGCGCTATAGCGTCGGTGGCAGATGATCCGCCGCCTGCTCCCGATCGCCCTGCTCTGCCTGACCGCGCCGGCGCAGGGCCAGTCGATCGACCGCATCCTTGCCGCCGCCGCCGAGCGCGCCGCGGCGCGCGACTGCACTCCGGCAGGGCAGAACGAGGTGGTGGTGTGCGGCGACCGCGACCGGGACGATCGCTACCGCCTGCCGCTGCCGAACGTGCGCGATCCGGCGGAAGCGGGCGCGGTGGCGGGCGAGGTACCGCCGCCGTCGGTCGAGAACCCCTTCCTGTCGGGCTGCGGGCTGTTCCGCGGCCAGCGCCGCTGTGGCAAGCTGGAGATGGAGGCCTATGGCTATGGCCGCGGGCGCGATCCGGTGACGCTGCTGGGGCGACTGGTTACCAGAGCGGTCGATCCCGATGCCGAGGTTGGTCCGGCACCGACCGTCCCATAGCGGTCACGCCTGCCACCCGCCCCGGTCTTGAAAATGGTCCTTCGCGATCGTATTCCGCAGGGCGTGTCCGAACCGTCCTACCGCCAGATCTTCTATACCAGCCGCAGCGACGCCGGGGTGGATGTCGATCGCATCCTGCAACAGTCGCGCCACAACAATGCGGTCGATGGCATCACCGGCCTGCTGTGGCACGACGGCGACCATTTCCTGCAGGTGATCGAGGGGCCGGAATCGAGCATCGCCGCGACCTATGCCCGGATCGCGATCGATCCGCGCCATCACGAGGTGACGGTCCTGTCCGACCGCCCGGTCCCGAAGCGCGAGTTCGGCTATTGGAGCATGGAGCGGGTCGGCACGTCGGGCATGGACGACGGGCCGGTGCTGGCCCGGCTCGAACGTCGACTGGATAATGCCCCCGATGCGGTGCGGCGCGCCTTCACCGCCGCCGCGCAGCGATAGCGGTCAGTCGACCGCGAACAGCGCGTCGACCACCAGCCGCTGGTCGTTCCATTCGGGCACCGCATGCGGCTGCATCGGCACCATGAAGCGCTTGCCGCCGGGGCGTTCGATCTCGATCACGTCGCCCGCGCCGAAATCGTCGATCGCGACGACATGGCCCAGCGGCTCGCCCGCGCTCGACACGGCGGGAAGGCCCAGCAGGTCGGCGTGATAATATTCGCCCTCGGCCAGTGGCGGCAGCTGGTCGCGCGCGATCCACAACTCGGTACCGCGCATCGCCTCCGCCCTGGTCCGGTCCGGGATTTCGCGAAACCTGCCGATCATGCCGTTGGTGGCGGGGCGCACCGACATCAGGGTCAGTGCGCCGCCATTCAGCAGCGGATAGGCCGACAGGTCGTCGGTGAACAGCTTCAGCCGCACCTCGCCCGCCAGCCCGTGCGCACCAGCGATCGCCGCCAGCACGACGCGGCTGCGGTCCGCCGCCGCCGGGTCAGGCGTCGGGCGAACCTTCGCCGCCGGCGGGGGCGTCGTCGCGGCCTTCTGCGGGTTCTTCCGCCGATCGGCCGACATTGGTGGCGTCTTCGTCATGCTGCGGCTGTTCTTCGGGATCGGTCATCGGTCATGCTCCTGCGCGTGGCGAACAGGAACGCGTGACATCGACCAAAGGGGCCGGCCCGCCCGGAAAGGCGGGCCGGCATATCCGCTTATGCTTCGGCGGTTTCGGCCGGAGCGTTGGCGGCTTCTTCGGCGGCCTTCGCCTTTTCGGCACGCTCCTCGGCGCGCTCGACGGCCTTCTCGCCCGGCTTGCCCTTGGTCGGGTTGCTGCGGGCGGCGCGTTCCTTCACGCCGGCCTTGTCGAGGAAGCGGGCGACGCGGTCGGTCGGCTGCGCGCCGACGCCCAGCCAGTGGGTCGCACGCTCGGCGTCGAGCACGACGCGCTTCTCGTCTTCCTTGCCCAGCAGCGGGTTGTAGGTGCCGATCTTCTCGATGAAGCGGCCATCGCGCGGGCTGCGCGCATCGGCGACGACGATGCGATAGTACGGACGCTTCTTCGAGCCACCACGCGACAGACGGATGCTGAGTGCCATTGTTCTTCTTCCTTCGTTGGTTCGTGTAAGCCGGTACCGACCGGCGATTACTTCTTCTTGATGAGATTTTCGAAGCCGGGGGGCAGTTGCGGCATGCCGCCCTGTCCGCCCATGCCGCCACCGCCGAGCCCGGGCAGGCCGGGCATTTCGCCACCCGCCTTGCCCATCAGGTCGCCGAGACCGGCGCCGCCCAGCGCGTTGCCAAGGCCGGCCATGCCGCCGCCCGGACCACCCTTGCCCAGCATCGCCATCATGCCCTTGATGCCGCCCATCTTCTTGAGCTTCTTCATCGCGGTCTGCATTTCCTGGTGCATCTTCAACAGCTTGTTGATGTCCTGCACCGTCGTGCCCGATCCCTTGGCGATACGGATCTTGCGCTTGGCATTGATGAGTTCGGGCTTGGCGCGTTCCTTGACCGTCATCGACGTAATCATCGCGTCCATGCGCAGCAGGATCTTTTCATCGACCGCACCCGACGCCATTGCCGCCTGCGCCTTCTTCATGCCCGGGATCATGCCCGCCAGCGCGCCCAGACCGCCCATGCGCCGCATCTGCGCCAGCTGCCCGCGCAGGTCGTTCATGTCGAACTGCCCCTTGGCGAGGCGGCCGGCCATGCGCTCGGCATCTTCGGCCTGGATCGACTCTGCCGCCTTCTCCACCAGCGAGACGACGTCGCCCATGCCGAGGATGCGACCGGCGACCCGCTTCGGGTGGAACGGCTCGATCGCGTCCAGCTTTTCGCCGGTGCCTGCGAACTTGATCGGCTTGCCGGTGACGGCGCGCATCGACAGCGCGGCACCACCGCGCGCATCGCCGTCCATGCGTGTCAGAATGACGCCGGTCAGCGGCACCTGTTCGGAAAAGTTCTGCGCGACGTTGACCGCGTCCTGTCCGGTCAGCGAGTCGACGACCAGCAGCGTCTCGTTCGGACGGGCGATGTCGGACACCGCCTTCATCTCGTCCATCAGCGCCTGATCGACGTGCAGGCGGCCCGCCGTGTCGAGCATGACGACGTCGAAGCCCTGCAGCTTCGCCGATTGCAGCGCCCGTCTGGCGATATCGACCGGCTGCTGCCCCTGCACGATCGGCAGCGTCGCGACATCGACCTGCGTACCCAGCACCGCCAGCTGTTCCTGCGCGGCCGGACGATTGACGTCCAGCGACGCCATCATCACCTTCTTGCCCTCGCGCTTCGCCAACAGCTTTGCGAGCTTGGCAGTGGTGGTGGTCTTGCCCGAGCCCTGAAGCCCGACCAGCATGATGACCGCGGGCGGGGTGACGGCGACGTCCAGCTCGGCCGTGTCCGACCCCAGCATTTCAACCAGCGCGTCATGGACGATCTTGACGACCTGCTGCCCCGGCGTGATCGAACGCAGGACGTTCTGGCCGACGGCGGCCTCGGTCGCCTTTTCGACGAAGTCGCGCGCGACGGGCAGCGCCACATCGGCTTCGAGCAGGGCGACGCGGACTTCGCGCATCGCGGTGCGGACATCGGCCTCGGTCAGCGCGCCGCGACCGCGCAGGCGATCGAACACCCCTCCCAGCCGGTCACTCAGACTTTCGAACACGCGGTCACTCCACTCGTGGCGTCGCCCGAAATCCGCTCAAGCAAAACACGCCGGCGGACGAAACCTCGTCGGCCGGCGTCGCCCGTGGGCGGCAATGCTGAAACGATTCCTGACGGAAACGATGCGCGCTGTTAGACCATCCGGCCCGGCCATGCAAGCCGCGGCGACCGGAGGCCGCCGCGCGGTGGACCGACGACGGGCTTTAACACCTTCTATACCGATCTCCGCCGATAACCGTCGCGCATGGAATGGGATCGGCAACGCGGCATCGAGGGCACGGCCCCGGCGGAGGCGCCACAGCGCGGCAACCGCTGGACGCTCGTCACCTGCGTCTGCGCGATCCTGCTGTTCGTCGGACTGAGCGTCGCGGTGATATCCGGCGCGCTCGACCATCGCTACTTCGGTGGTGCGCCGGTGCAGCGACCGCTGGTCGTCGCGCTCCTCGTCAATGCCGCGCTCGTGATCTTCGGCTGGCGTCGCCACCGCGCGGTACAGGTGGAGATCGATGGCAGGTCGGCGGCCGAGGAACGCGCCCGGATGCTGGCGTCGCGCGACCCGCTGACCGGCTTCCTCAACCGCCGCGCGCTGAGCGAGGCCGGCGCCGCGCTGCTGCGGGCGGCATCGCGCCGCGACCAGGCGGTGGCGATGCTGATCGTCGACCTCGATCATTTCAAGATGGTCAACGACATGCACGGCCACGCCGCCGGCGACGCCGTCCTGCGCAGCGCCGCGGTGGAGATCGCCGCGGTGATGCCGTCGGCCGCATTGACCGCGCGCTTCGGCGGTGACGCATTCGCCTGCGCCTTCGTGTTCGACGCGCGCGATCCCTCGACCGTCGAACATGTCGCATCGCGCGTCATCGCCGCATTGACCAAGCCGATCGAGGTCGACGACCTGCGCATCCACCTGACCAGTTCGATCGGCGTCGCCCGGTCCGACTTCGACGGCGGCGGGATCGACACGCTGCTGCGCGCCGCCGACATCGCCATGTATTGCGCGAAGAAATCGGGACGCGGCAGCTTCACCTGGTTCAACCGGGCGATGGAACACGCGCTGATCGATCGCAACGATATCGAAAACGGGCTGCGCCTCGCCATCCCCGCCGGACAGATCGTGCCCTATTTCGAACCGCAGATCGATCTGGCGACCGGGCGGCTGTGCGGATTCGAGGTGTTGGCGCGCTGGGTCCATCCGACGCAGGGCACGATTCCGCCCGACCGCTTCATTCCCGTCGCCGAGGAATCGGGGCTGATCGCCGAACTGTCGCTGTCGATCATGCGGCAGGCGTTCGCCGCCGCGCGCGACTGGGACCCCGGCCTGTCGCTGTCGGTCAACATCTCACCCTGCCAGTTGCGCGATGCGTGGCTGGCGCAGAAGATCATCAAGGCCATGGTCGAGGGCGGATTCGCCGCCAACCGGCTGGAGATCGAGATTACCGAGAGCGCGCTGTTCGACAACCTCGCACTGGCGCAATCGATCGTCGGGTCGCTCAAGAATCAGGGCGTACGCCTCGCGCTCGACGATTTCGGCACCGGCTATTCCAGCCTGGCGCATCTGCGCGCGCTGCCGTTCGACCGGATCAAGATCGACAAGAGCTTCGTCCTGTCGCTGCTCGACAACGCCGATTCGGCGGCGATCGTGAACGCGATCATCGGGCTGGGCGCCAACCTGAACCTGCCGGTCACCGCCGAGGGCGTGGAGACCGAGACGATCGCCGAACGCCTGGCCGCGCTGGGCTGTGCCAAGGCGCAGGGGTGGCATTACAGCAAGCCGCTGTCGGTCGCCGACACCCGGCGGATGCTGGCGGCACGCGGGCTGCTGGCGCATGGCGGCCCGCCCGATCCCGACCTGAACGACTTCACCATCCGGCGTCAGGCCGGCTGAGATATTCGCGCTCCGCCGCGGTCGATTCGCGGCCCAGCGCCGCATTGCGCGACGGATAGCGGCCATAGCGTGCCAGCACCGCATGATGATCGCGCGCGAATTTCAGGTTGTTGGCGTTGCCCAATGCTTCGAAGCAATGCAGCGAGAATCGCGCCACCCCGGCATCCTCGCTATGCATCAGCGGCATGTAGAGGAACGCGCGACGATCCGCCGGCAACGCCCGGTCATCGCCGCGCGCGATCCCGATCAGCGCCAGTTCCAGCGCGAGCGGATCGGCCGCGAACGCCGCCCCCTGCCCCCGGAACAGGTTGCGCGAGAACTGGTCGAGCACGATCACCGCCGCCAACAGCCTGTCGCGGTCGTCGCGCCATCCCGCCGCATCGCCGGCCAGCAGGTCGCGTTGCAGCGCGCCGAACCGGTCGGCGATCGCAGCATCCAGCGCATCGTCCTTGGCGAAATGCCGGTCCGGCCCGACCTCGTCGAACCAGAAGTCGAGCACGCTTCGCGCTGCCGCGTGGACTTCGCGGTCCGCTGTCCCTAGATCGTCGCCCATGCCATCCTCCTGTGGTCCCGCCATCATAACGCTCGGCTGTCGGCTGAACATCGCGGAAAGCGATGCGATCCGCGGGATCGTCGGCGCGCGGGACGTGGTGGTGGTCAACAGCTGCGCCGTGACCAACGACGCGGTCGCCGCCACCCGCCGCGCGATCCGCCGCGCACGGCGCGACCGGCCGACCGGCGAACTGATCGTCACCGGCTGCGCGGCGCAGATCGACCCGGCGAGTTTCGTGGCCATGCCCGAAGTGACCCGCGTCATCGGCAATTCGGACAAGCTGAACCCGGCGGCATGGGCGTCGACCGAAGCCGTGATCGTCCGCGACATCGCCCGCGTGCTCGACACCGCGCCGCAACTGGCCGGCGGGTTCGCGGGGCAGACGCGAGCGTTCGTCGAGGTGCAGAACGGTTGCGACCATGGCTGCACCTTCTGCGCCATCCCCGCCGGTCGCGGGCCGTCGCGATCGGCCACGATCGACGGCGTGGTCGAACAGGTCGCTGCCCTGGTCGCGGCGGGCCAAGGGGAGGTCGTGCTGACCGGGGTCGACCTGTCGAGCTATGGCCACGACCTGTCGGACACGCCTGCGCTGGGCGATCTCGTGGCGGCCATCGTCGCGCGGACGTCGCTGCCGCGACTGCGGCTGTCCTCGCTCGATCCGGCAGCGATCGATGCCAAGCTATTGGAATTATTGACCACCGAGCCACGCGTCATGCCGCATGTCCATCTGTCGTTCCAAGCGGGCGACGACATGGTGCTCAAGCGGATGCGGCGGCGCCACGGCCGTGCCGATGCCCTGCGGCTGGTCGATCGCCTGAAGTCCGCGCGGCCGGAAATCGCCATCGGCGCCGACCTGATCGCCGGTTTCCCGACCGAGGACGATGCGATGGCCGCGAACACGCTGGCGCTGATCGACGATTGCGACATCGTCCATGCCCATGTCTTTCCCTACAGCCCGCGCGCCCGCACCCCCGCTGCGCGGATGCCGCAGGTGCCGCCGCCGGTCGCCAAGGCACGTGCGCAGGCGTTGCGCGACGCCGCCGCCCGCCGCCACCGCCACTGGTTGCAGCGACAGGTCGGCACGACCGCCGCGATCCTCGTCGAACGTCCCGGCACGCGCGGGCACAGCCCCGGCTTTGCCGACGTCCGGCTTCCCCCCTGCCCGTCCGGCACGATCGTGACCGCGCGGCTCACTCAACTCGAAGGCGATCAGTTGATCGGCATGCCCCTATGAGCCTTTCGTGGCACGAACGCCTGCTCGGCGGTCTGAAGAAGACCTCCGACCGCCTGACCGGCAATCTGGTCGGCCTGTCCGCCGCGCGGCTGGACGATGCGACGCTGGACGAGATCGAGGACGCGCTGATCGCGTCCGACCTCGGCCCCGCCACCGCCGCCCGCGTGCGCACCCGCCTGTCCGAGGGGCAGTATGAGCGCAACATGGAGGAGCTGGGCATCCGGCTGGTCGTGGCGGAGGAGATCGAGAAGGTCCTGACCCCGGTCGCCAGGCCGCTGGAGATCGAGGCGTTTCCGCGCCCGCAGGTGATCCTCGTCATCGGCGTCAACGGATCGGGCAAGACGACGACCATCGCCAAGCTCGCCAAGACGCTGGTCGAACAGGATTATGGCGTGATGCTGGCGGCGGGGGACACCTTCCGCGCCGCCGCGATCGGGCAGCTGCGCACGTGGGCCGAACGGATCGGCGTGCCGATCGTCAGCGGTGCGGAGGGCGGCGACGCGGCCGGCATCGTCTACGAAGCGGTCAAGCAGGCGACGGCGACCGGCATCGACGTGCTGATCGTCGACACCGCCGGACGGCTGCAGAACAAGCGCGAGCTGATGGACGAACTCGCCAAGGTCCGGCGCGTGCTCGGCCGCCTGAATCCCGAAGCGCCGCACGACGTCGTCCTCGTCCTCGACGCGACGACCGGGCAGAACGCGCTCAACCAGATCGAGGTATTCAAGGAGATGGCAGGCGTCACCGGCCTCGTCATGACCAAGCTGGACGGGACCGCGCGCGGTGGCGTGCTGGTCGCGGCTGCCGAAAGGTTCGGGCTGCCGATCCATGCGATCGGCGTCGGTGAAACCGCCGACGACCTCCGCGGGTTCGACGCGCACGAAGTATCCCGCATCATCGCGGGCGTGGAACGGGTGCGCAAATGACGACTGCCAAACCGCCGGTATCGCCGCTGTTCCGCATGGCGCTGGATTACGGACCGCTGCTCGTGTTCTTCGTCGCCAACCTGCTGGCCGGCAAGATCGGCCTGCCCGACATGGTCGATTCGCTGGCGCAGGTCATCATCGCCAGCACCGCGTTCATGATCGCCAGCGTCGCCGCGATCATCGTGTCGAAATGGAAGACGGGCCATGTCTCGCCGATGCTGTGGCTGTCGGCGGGTCTCGTCGTCGTGTTCGGTGCGCTGACGCTGTATTTCCGCGACGACGTGTTCATCAAGATGAAGCCGACGATCGTCTATGCGATGTTCTCGGCGATCCTGACCTTCGGCGTCGTCACCGGGCGGCCGCTGCTGCAACAGCTGCTGGAAACCGCCTATCCGGGCCTCAGCGCTACCGGCTGGCGCAAGCTCACGGTGAACTGGGCGATCTTTTTTGCGTTCATGGCCGTTTTGAACGAGGTCGTCTGGCGCCATTCGACCTGGGACTTCTGGGTCGGGTTCAAGCTGTGGGGCGCGGTGCCGCTGACGCTGATCTTCGCCGCGGCGAACATCCCGATGCTGTTGCGCAATGGCCTGCAGATGGAAAAGGACGCGCCGCTGCCGCCGGCGGACTAGTCCTCCCTCTCCCCTTCAGGGGAGAGGGCCGGGGAG
>NZ_JASCXF010000058.1:0-23002 GCF_030062225.1 Sphingomonas sp. 2R-10 | reverse complement strand
GATGCCGACGCCTCGCCAAGGACTGGGAGGCTTCCATCGCCTCGTCAGAAGCATGGCTCATCATCGCATCCATCAGGCGAATGACCCGCCGTATCGCAAAGCTCGAATTATGAGTCGGGCTCTAAGGGACTAAATTGGCGACGGGATTATACCGGAACATTCGCCAGCACCTCACAGCCCCGTACAGCGCCGCCACGGTATTCCGGCTAGGCCGGATACCCGAGCCTCCCATATCGAGTCTGGCGGGCCGTTTCCGGGCACATACGCAAGCCTTCCCGTCGCCTGTCCGGTGTCAGCCTGTGGAATACAGCCGCATCACGTCGCTGACGGACTGGGCCGCCCACTTCCCGCCCCGTGCTGTGATGATCCCACGGGCGTTTAGTTCCCCGGCAATGGCTCTCAAGCTGGTATGCCCCTCAGCCTTGATTGCCTCGACAATCGGGGCAACGTCAGTAGCGAACGCAAGAGCCTTGGCCTTGATCGCATCAACAGCAGCACCGTTGCCCTTGCTCTCTCCGAACGCCTTAGCGCCCATTGGATTGCCTAGCTTCGTGCCACGGACTTTTGCAGCGGCAAGGGCTTCCTTAGTCCGCTTACTGATCGCCTTGCGTTCGGCCTGGGCCATTGCCGCCATAATGTGAATTGTAAGCTCGTTGGCCTCCGGCATGTCAGCGGCGATGAACCTAGTGCCAGCGTCCTGTAGCTGAGCGAGGAAGGCGAGGTTACGGCTGAGCCGATCCAGCTTGGCGATGACTAGCGTTGCCCCTGTCACCTTCGCATAGTGCAGGGCTTTGGTAAGCTCAGGCCGATCATCCCGCTTGCCGCTCTCTACCTCGACGTATTCGCGAAGGGGTTGGCAGTCCCGTGATGCGCAGAAGGCAGCGATAGCCGCCTGCTGAGCTTCTAGACCCAAGCCGCTGCGGCCCTGTTTGGCAGTCGATACACGGTAGTAGGTCACGGTCCGCATGGCTTGTTCCTCGTTGCCAAGCCTAGGTAGGACAGCTGTACGCAATTGTCAAACGCTCGTTTGGTTATTCTGGACAGCGCCGATCCAGCCATGATCCAGCTACTGTGACACGCCATGCAGGGATGGAGAACCATGCGCGATAATGCAGGTCGGGCAGGCGTGTCATATTCGCCAGCCGGGTGGGTAGGGATACGGGGGAGATAGCGCGCTCAGGAATGTCTGATTACCCTCTCGCATATCTCTACCATTTTCAGGCCGTAGGCGGGATGAAGGCACTACTAGCGGACTCAGCAGTCCGACTAGTCCCCGCCCACGATTACACTCAGTCCAACGCCCGGCCCGGACTGTATGACTTGCAACCCTATTCCCGGCCCGCTTTGCACAACACTCACGCCAATAGCTGATTGCCCCGGCTTAGGACGGACAATGACCTCGGCTCCTACAGAGCGCGTACCGGCAGCACCGCCGTTCCTAATGTCCATGCCAATGCCGCCGCCGCTATTGTGAATATTCAAACCGATCAGGGGAGCTTTTGGACTAAGCATCAAATCGACCACGACAGGGCCTTTCGGGCCAGTAGGGTTAGTCATCGCCAGATTGCTCCTTTCAGCCGCATACGCTCGCGGCAGCATCCTGACTGTATATGTATATGGCTCCCGAGAAATCTAGCTGTTGCGGTGGCTCGCGAAACGCCGCTACCTTCGACAGGTATCAACCAATCTGATTGTAATTATCGCTTTAGGAGGTTCGTTTGGCAGATAGCAATCTTGAGGCTTTGGCTAAGGCACTCGAAAAGATCGCATCGGAAATGGAGTCAAACCCTGCCCCGGTAATCGGCGAGCAGATTATTATGACCGGCAACCCCGGCTCCGGTCCCATGATCGGCAAGAGCATCATTATCGATAACGTAAGCGGCAACAGCGGCTCAGTCGTGGGGCAATCTATTGTTATCGATGCTTCTACAAGTGCAGCAGAAACTCAGTTAGTCGCAGAGCTTCGCGAAGCAGCCGCCTCTGTTCGTGGCGGCAACGCACCAAAGACTTGGGTCGGCGGCCTCATCAAGCGAGCCGGTGATTTTGCAGGCAAGACGATCAGTGGCGCAACGGTCGCAGCAGCGGGCGAGCTAGCCAAGACCGCGTTTACCTAATGCAGCCCTTGCCCCGGCTAGTACAAAGGGCTAATACAACCGTCCCGACGCTCTTTCGGAAAACCGCAGAAATCCGCCATTTTTGGTGCCAATCGTAAAATCCTCTTCTGGGCACCACTTCCGGTCAAAAATGGGCACCATGCCCATTATGGCTGGTTCCGTTCTCCCGATGGCTCGTTCGAGTAACTGGGACGAACCTGAAATTCGGATAGATCCTTGGTCGACAGCCACTTCGGACACGAAGAGGGCCACATAGGCTTTACGGAGCGCGGGATCGCTTCCGTTCAAGCGGTCACGGATCAGCGCGCCGAACGCATCTACCATTTCCGGCGTTACGCGCTTCGTGGTCTTGCCGATCTGCCGTTCGAGCGCTTCGATCGTCGCGGTCGCCGATGCAATGCGGCTGTTCGTTTCCGCCAACAAAGTGTTGAAGATCGGATCCTTGAGCGATGCCTTGCCGTCCGCCAGCGCTTCGTAGAGGTTGCGCAGGCGCGTCTCGGCTTGGGTCTTGGTGAGACGGGCCTGAGTGAGATCACGGGCGCGCCGCTCGTCGGCCTCCGCCGACGCTTCCAGCATCTCGGCCAGCAGCATCCGCAGCCGCTCGGGCGCGAAGATCTGGCGTTCCAGCGCGCCGAGCACGACCGCGTCCAGCCGCTCCTCGCGCACATGGGGGCAGGTGCAGCGGGCAGCGCCCGCGCTGACCTTGGCGTTACAGGAATAATAGGAGTAGCGACCGCCCTTGCCGGTGCGGATCGTCATGCCCTCGCCGCAGGTGCCGCACTTCGCGACTTTGGTGAGCAGCGTCGGGCCGTTGACGACACGCGGCGGGGTTACGGTCGGACGACGCACGGCGCGGAGCGCCGCGACCGCGTCCATCGTCTCTTCGGGGATGATCTGCGGGCATTCGACCCGGACCCATGTGTCCTCGGGCGCCCTGCCGCCCTGTTCATCGCGGGTCATGTCGAAATAATAGCCGCGATAGTGGCAACGGCCGAGAATGCCGGCGACGTTCGAGTTGTTGAATTTGTTGCCGTTGGACAGCGTGTACCCGCGTTCGTTGAGCCATTCCGCAATCGCGCGGGCACCCATCGGGCCGTTGCCCTGACCGACGGTTGCAAGATCGAAGATGAGCCGGACCGTTCGAGCGTCATTCTCGTGGATGAAGAGCTTCTTCTTGGCCTTCGTCCCACGCATTTCGACCGTGCGGCTTTCGTAGCCGATAGGCACGGGGCCGCCGTTAAAGAAGCCTTCCTCTGCGTTCCGCCGCATCGTTCGGCGCGTATGCTTGGCCGTTTCGAGTGCGAAATACTCGTCGAAGGAGGCAATCAGGTTTCGCAGCATGTTGCCCATGGCATCGTCGCTGAAAAGCTGGGTCAGCGAGTGCAGGCGCACCTTGGCGCGCTTGAGACGGGCGAAGGTCTGGACCTGCGATTCCATGTTCCGGCCGAGCCGGGACAGTGAGAAGATTTTCACCTCGTGGATACGGTTGCCAGGATCTTCAACGAAATCGAGCAGGCGGTTGAACTCGGGTCGGCGGGCATCCTGTCCGCTTTCGCCCGCCTCCACGAAGATGCGGACGACGATCTGCCCCTTCGTCTCGGCATCCGTACGAATCTGTGCCTCTTGGCTGTCGAGCGAAGTGCGATGATCGGCCTGATCGTCGGTCGAGACGCGGACATAGCCGACGATCCGCTCGGCTTCGGGCTTGATACGCATGATTTACGCTCCCTCGATCAGGTCCATGACTGCCTGACCCAGCAGATGAAGCAGCATAGCAGATTCCCCCTCCAGTGGAGGCACAAAGTCGGGCGCCGGCGCCGAAATGCGGACCAGCCGCGTGACCGTCCCGGAATGAGTCGGTTCGCGTGGCTGGCGTGGTGCTGAGTTTGGCGTCGGCGTGTCCATGCGCCGGTGCTGCCGGTTGCCATCCAAGAGGGGTTCCCGCTGAAAACCCGCAGAAAACAGAGATTTTTAGTTCTTGAAGATCGTGCAGAACTGCGGATCACTGCTGAAAGCCGAATAGCCTTGGTTCATCCGCGCCATGATTCGCGCTGTCAGGCGGGTCGGGTGACTTTTCACGTAGAGCGGATGATAGGCATCGATCGCCTTCTTCGCTTCGAGCATGATTTGCTGCCAGCGAGAGGGCAGCGCGTCACCACGCATTGAACGTCTTCCCTGACGGCCAGGCAGGGCTTCCCGCTCCGCAGGCGGGGGAACGAAGAGGGAGCCCAAGGCACCATACAGCTTCGCACCCTTCTGAAGTCGGTCCCAGAAGGCGACATCCCGATCGCGATCGAACCACAGCGCATAATCGAAGAAAGCGCCGCACGGGCGATCGAAGTCATGGTCGTCGAATTGACTGGCGAGGTGGCTTGCTCGGTTTACAAGGCCCTTGCACGTGACTTCGTCGGCACGGAGCGAGGATGTCGCGGCCAGACGAACGGCCAACGTCGGCATCGCGTGCGACAGGATGCGATGCACGATTAGGCCGAAGGCGACCCGCCAGTCGGCACCGTTCACACCCCGGTGGCTGAGCCTGTCCGTAATCTGACGGACGGCGAGGATGACCGCGTTTTTGACGTCGAGGCCGTAGAACAGGACGAGGTGGTTCGCACGCACGCCGCGCTCGGTCGGCTTGTCCAGTTCGGATCGGCGGATGAAATCATGCGTCGCGTGATCTGCCGCGGAAACGGCCAGATCGCAGATCCGTGTTCCCGACGCATAGGCGTGATGTGTGTAGCTCGGCACCGTCGTGCGCATCAAATGCGCCTTCCGCCTGATAAAACTTGTCGTGACCGCCCGGTGGTAGGCGCCCAGATCGAGATAGCGCCCGGCCGCAGTCCGGAGGCGTATTGCGCTTTCGGTCTCCTGCGGACCGGCGAGTACCGGGCGGATCGAGGTGCTGGTAAGCACCTGGCCGTCCAATTCTCGCTCGCGATCCGCCATAGTACGGATGATAACGCCCAGCCGCTCGAATTCGGCGAACGCCGCGTGGCCGCCGATATACGCGTAGCTGAGCCGGAAGATCGGATGCGGGGCCGCCAGCCAGCGATGCCTGGACAGCGCAACGTCGAGCCGCCGTGCCATCAGCAGGCAGTAGAGGTGATGGGCATCGACCGCCGTCACCTCTTCGATCATCGCTTGCACTGCGGTTTCCATAGCGGGGTTTCGCGTCGCCAGCCGGCTCGGCAGCCGCCTGGGGTCACGGTCATGCTCGGGCGGGATGTCGCGCGTCGTACCGCGCGTGAGGAAGATGTGGATCGCTTCGGCGGCATTTGCGGCCATATTGATCGAATAGGCGACGGTCTTGGTCGCCCGTGCTCGCCGGAAGCGCTCAACCCTTTCCGTAAGCATCATGGCGATCCGGCGTGCGGCGACGGGGCTTTCGTCCGACAGGTAGATGTCCGTGGCAATCCGCGCCGCACCGAGGACTGCGGCTTCGATGCCAAGCGCGGCAAGCTCTACAGCGCCCTTGTTGCGGCCGGTCTTGTCGGACTTGTGGCGCTTCGCTTGATAGGAGGCACAGGCCGCCGCGATCATCGATGCGGCGACGAACAGCCGCGCCCGCCAGCCACCGGTGCGCAGGACATCCGAGATGCGGGCGTGGTCCGTAATGCTGAACCCAAGCAATTGTTCGACCAAGTCATCGCCGCTCGCGTCATCGGGGTCGCCGACGCCCAGAAGGGTCTGCTCGCGTATGAACCGCGCGATGGCGCCCGCGTCCTCGGGCAGACGATGCGGTGCAAGCGCTCCGACCGTCCAGACACCATCGGACCAGAGCGCACGGATCGAAGAATTGAAAGCGGCCCGGCCGACACGACGGCCGACCGGGTCATCGAGAAGTCCGTTGCCGCTACCCCATGGAAAGTCGACGCCGGGCAGCAGTGCCCGCAGCTGGCGCTCGACCTGCTTCGGTGAGGCATCCGCACGCGATGCCATATCCGAGGCATCGTCGGCCACGACGGTATCGCGAAATACGATGGCGGCGATATGGCGCTGGACGGGATCGACGAGGTCAATCATCGATGCCCTCCATTGTCTTCGGATCGCTGAAAAAGGTCACCAGTGCGGTGATGTTGGCGTCCGCGTGCCTAATTCTTTCGCGCTCGAATGCGTCGAAGATCTGCTTGATTTCGGCCAGTCTGGAAGCGATTCCAACCAGCGTGGCGTAATGTCTGTAGAGCGATGCCGGCGTGCCATCGTAGGCGGTCATGATCTCGCGGGCCCGCCGAAGGAACTGCTTGCGCTCGTCGATCCAGCGTTGGACGTCGGTGACCTGAAATGTTTCTCCCTTGTCGGTAACCGTGACGACCATTGGTCGCATCGACCACGGCTTATCGTATGCCATTAGCGCTGCTCCTCGTTGGACTGTCGGAAACGGGGATTCCCGCCCGCATCGGCGATCCATTCCGAGCTGTCTCCGCGGCGGCCGATCTCAATCATCGGCAGGCCGCGCGCCGCTTCGATCTGCCGCATGATGTGGCGCTGACCCTTGGTCGGCGCCCGGTCACGCCACGGGCCGTTCTCGCGATAGGCCTCCGGCACCGACGACCACGAAGCCTGTCGGCACGCGTCCCGTCGCGCGGCACGCGCGTGCAGTTCTTGCTCACCGATCGGGGTGAGGAGCCTCGCGTGGGTTTTGACCGTGGCGGTCAGCACGTCGCCGAGCGGCGTGTCCCTGTCGACGCCAGCCGTGCGATCGACGAGCAGGGAGAGCCCCCCGCGATAGGCGAAGGCGCCGACCCATGCGATGCAGTCGCGGTGATGGAAGCCATACGCGCGCCACACCATTCCGATTCCGAGCGTGGGTTTGTGCGCGAAAGCGTCGGCGACCACTTCGCCACGCTTGGTCAGCGCCGTGGCGCCTTCCTCGGCGAGACCAATGCCGCCATCGTCGAGTACCGAGGGAAAGGCCTTGAGCAGATAGTCCAGATTTTCCCTGAGCTTGGCCACCTCCAGTCTCTCCAGAGTAAAGCGCCACGGTCGTGCGAGCAGGCCGGCCAGCGCCAGACGATGCCCCGGCTGGAAGCCCGCATAGCGACAGTCGCCGCCGGCGGTATAGCCGTGCGCATGGGGGTGCGGCTCGATCGCGGCTATGTCCGCCTCGGCCTTCGCGGCCTCCGCTTCCGCTGCCGCCATGTCGGCGCGTGCGGCGGCGATCAGCGCGTCCAGGCGGTCGACGGGGTCGTGAGGAATCGCGGTCTGGAACGGGGCGGTGGGATTTTTCACTGTGATCTCCTTGCAAAAGAAGATCACAGTGCCGGTCGCCTTCGTTCGGATGTTCCCGTCGAAAACGCGCGGACTTCTGCCGAAAGAGCATTCCGGCGGGAGCGATGCCGGACGGATCATTCGGACTCTCTTTCTGGCCGGTGGAACGGCATCGCCTGTTGGACAAGCGTGTCCGTATCGACCGCATCGCTGTCGGCCGGCTTTGCAGCTTCGGCAGTCACGACGATCTTTTCCGATCCTGCAGTCGTGTCGTGTCCGGCTGCATCGGCCTCACGCTGGTCGAGCCGCCCGCGCAGCACATCCTCTCGGCGCTGCGCTTGTGCCAGCGCATCCTCGAGCGCGCCGATCCTGACGGTCGCGGCCGCAAGTCCAGCTTCGGCGGCCTGGCAGAGGTCCAGCACCTCGGCCGTCTCGCTTTCCGCCTCGACACGGCGGCGGTCCGCATCGGCGACGCGCATTGCCGCCGTACGATCGAGGTCGCCGCCGACCATGCGCACCGTCCGGACGAAATGGTCGAACGCCTGCGTGGTGAGCAGTTCGAGCATTGCCCGGAAATCGGCTTCCGTGCCGGCTGGCATGTCGATCGCCGCCAACCCTATTTCGTCTTGCCGCCGCCGCCGCCAGTCGCGCACCTTGGAATAGAGCAGGCCATTGGGCTCGCAGTTCAGATGTCTGGCCACCTGATACGGTGTGACCTCGGCTGGCGTGCACCCACGGGCCGCGACGATCTCGTCGGCGGCCTTGTCCACCATCGGCTGGCGGACCCATTCATGACTTTCTTTCACGGTCGTACTCGCATCTTGCGAGACGACGATCCTGCGATACCCGCGCCATCGCAGGTGTCGCACCTATCGCAGGAGCAATCGTCCACGCATCGTTATCAAAGCGCGACCGCGACAAGGCGGCGCGCAGCTAACGTCGATGGTGAGTGATTACGGTGCCGCCCAGACTGCCGGGGGATGGCTGAGGTGCCGTCGCGCGTCGCAGGCGATGTAGACGAAGCGGCGACCCACAAAACTTACGCGCCGACGCACGTGCACGACGATGGCGACTGTCAGAAAAGCCGTGAGGACAGATATCAGTTGACGATACAGCCTAGGTCCATCCGCGCGGCTGAGATCATCGGCATCGCATGTCTGTGCGGCCACAGCGAGCAGTTCACCGATAGCCTCGATTACCGACCAGCTCATCATCGATGTCAACTTGACGTCGTCTTTCAGAGCAGGATCAATCGGCGAGCACATGTGTCCGTTATAGGAAGATCGACGCCAACCACCAAGCATGCTGGCTGCAAAATATCTCAATTCGCAATTTTATGTAGTACCGGCCGAAAAGTCGCTTCGACGGCAGCTCCTGTGATCGGGAGGGGTGAGAGGAAAAGCCTCGCATCCGCGCGGTCGATCGTACCAGGAGACACCAACTATGACGCACATCAACGTCGCCGCCTCGGCTGAGGTGGCGCTTTCTTCATGCGCGGGTGACGCGGACATCCGAGTCCTGCACCGCGTATCCTCACTCAACGATTTTCCGCTCGCCGAACCCGGCGATGGACCGATCCGCACGGTGGCGGTCATCGATACCGAAACCACGGGCACCGATCCGGATCGCGACGAGATCATCGACATCGCCGTCGTCATCATCGCCGTGGATGCAGACGGGCAGATCGTCCGCATCGACCGCGCGGGGCAGGCGCTGCGTGACCCCGGCATGCCGATCCCTGCCGCGATCACCAAACTGACCGGCATCACCGACGCAGACGTGCGAGGCAAGATCATCAATCTCGATGCCTTGGAGAAGCTGATCGCCAGCGCCGACGTGCGGATCGCGCACAATGCGCCGTTCGACGTCGCATTTGTCGAACGGCTTTTGCCCGGCCTCGCGGGGGGCGCCTGGGCGTGTTCGGCGCGTGACTTCGACTGGCTCGAACACGGCTTCGACGGCGCAAAGCTCGGCCATTTGCTGATGCAGATCGGCCGCTTCAACACCGGCCACCGCGCGATGGCGGACGTTATCAGCTTGCTCCACCTTCTCGCGCATCGACTGGCCGACGGATCGACCGTCATCGGCGAGATTCTCGCCAAGGCGGAGCGGCCGACCGTCCGTATCGAGGCGACCGGCGCGCCGTTCGACAAGCGCTCTGTACTGAAAAGCCGGGGCTACCGCTGGGATCCCACCGCCAAGGCGTGGTGGATCGAGATCCCTGCCGACGACCTCGAAAGCGAGGCGCTGTGGCTCCAGCGCGAGGTGACGCCGTGGGGGCCGACGCCGCACGCCCGGCGACTGACGTGGCACGAGCGGCACCGCTGACAGCGAGAGGCACGTCACCGGGCGCGCCAATCCTCCAAGCAGAAGCAAGAGAAGCGAGCACCGCGAAGGAGCGGAAAAAAAGCTCCGGCCAACGGCCGTGTCAGAAAGGAACGACGCAAATGGAAATGATCCTGAACCATCAGAATATCATGCTCGCCCTCCGCGAAGAGATGGGGTGGCCGAGCTTCAAGCCCGCCAACGACTGCATCCTCTGGGCGTCGGGCCAGGAAATGGCCTTCGATGTTGGAAACCAACTCGCCCACGTCGCGCAGATGGCGGGCCGGGATGTGATCTACACCGGTTGGGCCAGTGCTCGTGCCAAGGATCCGACCAGCTTCGCCATCGCCTATCGCGAAATGGCGACGATCGACATCATCGACCGCCTCGCACCTTACGCGGCTGACGATCGTTCGCGGATCATCCTCGTCAGCACCTGTGCGGACGAATTTTTCGCCATCGATCGCCGCGGGTCGCTGGCGAGGGTCGCGGGCAAGCCGAAGGGTATCGGTAAAGGCAAGGCGCTGGCGATGAAGCGTATCAAGGCCACTGCCAGCATGATGGGCGACGAACTGCTCGCCAACAACCGCTTCGTCCCGCCCGGTGCGGACTGGATCGAACCGGAAATGCGGACCGGAACCGTCGTCCGGTTCGGCTGATCGGCGGTCGAACGGGCCTCCGACGGTCGAGGCCCGTCAATCGTCTTCCCCTATTGCCGGTTACGTGCCGGCGGAGACTTTCCATGCACATCGACATTAAATCTGAACCCCGCAACCGCAGCTGGATCATCTTCGACCTCGAAAGCGCGGTGATCGACGAGACCGGGCATCGCCGCTACCAGCAGATGGAGCGGTACGTGCCCCGAGACGATGATGATCAGCCCGGTCGTCGCGGTTACAAGCGCGCCGAAGACCCGCTCCGTACCCCGCGCTGGATATTCCAGTCGATCACGACGGCCTGCGCGATGGTGCTGACCGAGCATCCGGACGGCAATGCCGATGTAAGTCGGCTCGTCACCCTGTCGGCACCGGACCACACCGAGAAGGAGATCGTCACAGGCCTGCTACACGTGCTGGCCGACGCACCCGCAAACACGGATCTCGTCAGCTGGGCAGGCAGCTTCCACGACCTGCCGATGCTGGTCTGCGCGGCCATGCGCTTCGGCCTGACCTTGCCGCAAAACTGGAAGTGGCTGGCCTTCGGTGGCGATGGGCGCCAGCGTCATGTCGACTTCGCCCGTGTCGCCACCGCCAACATGAAGATGAAGCCCATTCATGAATCCGAGCTGCTGGCCGCGTTCGACATACCGTCGAAACTGGCAGCACCGGCCTTCGACGTTGCTCGACTGATCGAGAGCGGTCAGTGGGATATTCTGCAGGAGCAATGCGAAGGCGACGTGATCGGCACCGCCCTGCTGCTGTGCCGCTGGCGCAAGCTGCATGATCCGCGCGTCGACGCCGATATGGCCGAAGACCGCATCCTGCGGCGGGTGTGCGAACTGCGCGCCGGACGCGGATATATCGCCGCATTCGAGGCACGCCGGGCCGCCCGGTTCGCTGCCCAGATCGACAAGGCTTCGAATGATGCCGCGCGATTGGCACCTTGGCTGGAACAGGACGCCGCGTGACTGTTTGAGGCCGCGATGTCATCGCCATCGCGGCCTCAAACAGTTCATTATCAGGCCTTGCCAATCGCCCCGTCACCATCGAAACCTACGACAAATCTGGACGTGGAATGGGCAATGACGGAAAGGATGGCCAAATTGGATCGGCTGTTGGCGCTGGTTCACGCGCTTTCGGAAACGACCGAAGGTCTGACGCTAGACGAAATGGCCGAGCGGCTCGGCGTCAACCGACGAACAGCCGAGCGGATGCGCGATATCATCGCCAATCACTTCGATCTCGACGAGATTGCGGACGACCGCCGCAAGCGCTTCCTCATCCGCGACAGCCTTCGGCGAGCCTATACCCGTCCGACACCGGGCGAGGTGGCGGCGTTACAAGCGGAGGTCGAGGGACAACGCGCTGCGGGCAAGGCGGCGCGCGCCAGTCAGTTGGGCAGCCTGCTTGCGAAGGTAAAAGGTGCGCTGGACGATCGCGAGAAACGTCGGATCGACCCGGACCTCGACGCACTTGTCCGGCTTCAGCGGACGCTGGTGACAGCCGGGCCGATCGCTGCGGTGGCACCTGAAACAGTTGCGATCGTACAGAGCGCGATCCTCGCCGGCCGCTGCGTCGAGTTTCATTACGCGACCGATGATCGGCCGGAACCTCGCTGGCGACGCATGATCCCCTATGGGCTCGTCCACGGCCCGTTGACCTATCTTCTCGGCAAGATGCCGGGCCGGGATGATCAACCGGTCTATTTCAGGCTTGATCGAATGATGGACGCGGAGGTGAGCAACACGCTTGGCTGCGCACCGGACGACTGGGATATCGATGCTTGGCTGGCCGAGAGTTTCGCGGTCTGGCGCGACGAGAAGCAAGATGTGACTCTATGCATACCGCCATCTGCTGCTGCGCGAGCGCGGAGGTGGCGCTTTCATCGGCTTCAGCAGGTCGAGGAGCTGGACGACGGGGGGCTACGCATCCGGTTCACGACGGGGGGCATGCGGGAACTCGCCGAACATCTATTCACCTGGGGCGGCGAGCTGGTGATCGAGGGGCCGGGTGCCTTGATCGACGTGATGCGCGAGCGCATTGATGCGGCCCAAACGATGCTGCCGCAGATCGGGGTGCGACCGCTTCTGTCGCAACAACCTGCGATTGGTTCGGCATGACGACTCACCGATCCGCCTGTCTGCCCGGCGTGCCAAAGAATTTCGTCCGCGCCGCCCTGGCGGTGAATGCCTTCGGCTGGTTTGGAAAATGGCCGACACGCTCACACTCATTCGCCCCGTTCATGTGCCTTGACTGGCCGGCGAAAGGTGTTGCCGGTGTCCATGCTGGCGCATTCGCCGATCAGTCCCGGCCTTGAAGGAGGGATTGGCTTATGCTCGCGGAAATGCCCTGCTGGTCAAATGGCCTCGCTCTATTCGGCAAAGCGTGGTCGACTCATCATTCCCGGCGACGGAATCTACAATGGATGAGAGGTTTGGTGGGTTTCAGCGCCGAATGGCGGGTGGGCCAGCCGATCGCATCCGTCAAAACAGCAGAGGTGCCGGAACGGCTGAGTGATGAGCAGTTCGCCCTGGCGCTGACGACTTTGAACGGAGCAGTGCGTGATATCCTCAATCGTGGGGATGCCTTCGATCCTTGGGTTGCCGCCCGGTTGCGGCGAGACGAGGTCCGCAACGCATCGGTGCTCGCAGCATTCTTGACCCCAAGCCAGACCGGGGATTTCGCGTATCGTTTTCTACATGCGTTGCTTCGTAGACTGGACGATCCGCAAGGATCGCTTCCGACGCTGGCCACGCTCCGGCATGGCTATCGCGTACGAACGGAAGATTGTCCGCTCGGGCTTGCAAGCGAGCGCGTCGACCTGACGTTGGAAGGCCCCAGCTTTCTTCTCGGTATCGAGGTGAAGATCGACGCCCCGGAGGGAGATGACCAATTCGGCCGCTATGTGCGGACGATTACCCGTCGCGCTCGCGACGGGGATCGATCAGCGCACGTCGTCATCCTCGCGCGGCGCCGAATGAAGGTGCCCGATGCAATAGCGGCCGATTGGAGCGACGTGGCGTCGGCCGCTCGTGAAATCGCTGCGACCGATCCCGCCAACCCCATCAGCCGAGTGTTGCGCAGCTTTGCGGCGCACGTCGGCGGTTTCTGAGGAAAGAGCCAATGACCGAACCTGATACCGCAGACACGATTGTCATGAGGCACCTCAGCGACATCGAGGGGGCGGTTCGCCATGTGAAGGGCGTTCTCGAACCTAAATTTTGGGAGGCCGTCTCGAACCGGATGGAGGCTTGGGCGGCGGAGCGCGATTGGATTAAGGACGTCGATCCACAAACCGAAGGTGACTATTGGTTGGCGCCCCGCGCGTGGCAGTCGCCGGACGACGAGGACGATGCCGAGTTCTGGTTCTCGCTGACCGTGACGTCCGAGGATGATGGTGAAGACGTGACGGCGCTCGCTCCGTTCGTTGGTGCCAGTGCGCACGGCAATCGGTATGTCCTCTCGTTTGAGCGCGAGCGCCCGAAGAAACGGGCGTGGCAGACGCTGCTCAGCCAGTCGGACGAACTGCTCCAGCAATTACGCGAGCGCGGGTTCGAGACTGACACGCGCGCCGGTACCATCGCATATCCCGTAACCCTTGATGCGGGCGAATTGGGCGCGGCGTTCGCTGACGAGGATTTTGACGTGGTGCTCGCCCCGTTAATTGCGGTCCTAGGCGTGGCAGAGCAGGCTCTGCACCTGTTCGATCAGCTCGTCCTGGCTGGCCGATCCGCGTCATGAAACGCGGTCCCATCTACGCAGGCGACGCGGCGCTTGCCGCATTTCTGCCCGCGTTTTTCGTCGAGAAAGAGATCACGCCATGACGGCTGTTCTGCGCCGTCACGGCCTGTCTAAGTCGCGCATCACCGCATTCGAACAATGCCCCAAGCGGCTGTGGCTATCCGTTCATCGCCCGGACTTGGCTGAGCAAGATGATGGTGCCGAGGTTCGGTTCGCCACTGGGCACGAGGTCGGCGCGATCGCCTGCGCATTGCTGCCGGATGGCGTTATGGTCGAGGCGGAACCGGATCTTGCCGCCGCGCTCGCAACGACGCGGGCATTGTTCGATCGTGGTCATAATCAGCCGATCTTCGAGGCGACCTTCCAGCACGACGGCGTTCTCGTGCGCATCGACGTGCTGGAACCGGATGGCGCAGGCGGCTGGCACATGGCGGAGGTGAAGAGCTCGACCAAGGCCAAGGACTATCACGTCGGTGACCTCGCGACACAGCTCTGGGTCGCGCGCAATGCCGGTGTGCCGATCAGCAGCGCGGCGATCCGCCATATCGATAGCAGCTTCGTCCTCGAACGCGATGGCGATTACGATGGCCTGTTCGCCGACACCGATTTGATGGCGCAGGCCGAGTCGATCATCGCCGGTCGAGGCGAGACCGTCGCGGCCGCGCGGGCGACGCTGGCCTGCGCCAAACCGGATACCGCGCCCGGTGCCCATTGCGATGCGCCCTTTCCGTGCGAGTTCGCCGGCTATTGCCATGCGGCGCTGCCGGCCGGGCCGGAATGGCCCGTGTCCGTGCTGCCGCATGGCGGCGGCAAGCGCTGGATCGAGCAGGATGTCGTCGATCTGCTGGCCGTCAATCCCGCCGCGCTGACCAACGCCGTCCACGCTCGCGTCCATCGCGCAACCGTGTCAGGCGAGGTGTATCACGATGTCGAGGGCGCCCGCGCAGCGATGGCAGGCTGGGCGTTCCCGCGCACCTGGCTCGATTTCGAGACGATCGGCTTTGCAGTGCCGCGCTGGATCGGCACGCGCCCATATCAGCAGGTGCCGTTCCAGTTCTCGGCCCATGTCGAGATCGAGGAGGGCGTCATCACGCACCGCGAATTCCTCAGCCTTGATGGGGGTGATCCGCGCCGCCCTTGCGCCGAGGCGCTGGTCGAGATGGTGCCGCCGACCGGCGCGGTCATCGGCTACAACGCCAGCTTCGAAAAGGCGCGAATTCTCGAACTGGCCGCCGCCTTCCCGGACATTGCGGACGCGCTGACCGCGATGGCCGCGCGCGTCGTCGATCTGCTGCCGGTCACCCGCGCGAACTGGTATCACCGAGACCAGCGCGGCAGCTGGTCGATAAAGGCCGTGCTGCCGACGATCGCTGCAGAGATGGACTATGCCGCGCTCGAGGTGAAGGACGGTGGCAGCGCGCAGGAGGCTTACGCCGAGGCGGTTTCCGCGGACTGCACGGCCGAACGCCGGCTGGCGCTGGACGCCGCACTGCGCGCCTATTGTGGTCGCGATACCGAGGCGATGATCGTGCTGGCGCGGCGTCTTGCAGGAGCAACCCGAGCGTGAACGACGAAATCCTAACGCTAAGCCACGCGACCGAACGCGATATCGATCTATTGCTCGTCGAGGAATTGCGCTGCTCTCACACTTTTCGCGAGCGCTTCATTTCGGAATTGTCGCTGCTGATTGGCGTTGCGCTCAGTCACCGCGATGGTCGGGTCACACATAGCCGGCGGCGAATGCATAGCCGGCGTGAGATTGACGTGCTTTTGGAAATCGACGGCAATGACGGTCGCTACGCCATTCTAATAGAGAACAAGCTCGACACCGCGGAACAGCCACAACAAGCGGAATCCTATCGACTGGAAGCAATGACGCTCGTCACTGAGGGATTTTGTAACGCGCTGACGGTGCTCGTCTGTCCAGAAGCATATGCAGCGAAGGCTTCTGGATTTGCAGGGAAATTCGATGCCGTTTTTACATACGAGCGCATCCTTACCATACTAAAGGAACGCGCCGAATCGGAGTGCGGCGAGCTAGGTCGTCGATTACACTATCGTGCCGAACTGGTGTCGCAGGCGATCTTAAAGGGGCGGCGGGGGTATCAGGCCGTCCCACTTGCGGCCGTCGGCAACTTCACGCGCGCATATGTCGCGATGCTGGACGGACTTGGGATCACGCTTCCGCCCGGACCGAGTATGCTCAAAGATGCGCCGGCGGAAAGCAAGACGATGATCTTCGCGCCTTCGGCGTTGCCTAAATGGGATTTCCTGCCCCAAACTCGACTGGTCCATCAGCTTCGAGAAGGAAATGCAAATATCTGCCTTTATGGCTGGGGCGATCACTTTTCATATCTAGCGGGTGAGATGGCCACTGCGCTTGCTGGCACGCCGTACCGCCTCGTGCCGACCATTAACAAAAGGACCGGTGGTCGCGCCGGCTTGATGATCGTGGCGGACACGCCGCAGGTGGATAATTTGGCCGACTTTGACAGGCAACGTGGGCAAATCGAAGCTGGCATGCGCGTCACCGCAGCGCTTGCTGAGTGGTTTTCGACGAAGAAGATGGAATGCGAAGGCTGGGCTGCTCGGGTGGCGATTTTAAGCGCGTAATGACGGGGGAAATGTGAAGGAAGCGGAATTCAAAGCGTGGCTCGAAGCCGAGGGATATTCGAAAGGCACCGTCAGCACGCAAATGGCCGACGTCCGCCGCGTCGATCGCGCCTATGGCGATCTCGATAACCTGCCGCCCGGCCAGTCCATCGCCAGCATCAGGCAGTCGCTGGTCTATTCCAAGACGGATCAGCGGGCTGGGCGGCCGAATCCGGCCAAGTTTCCGATCGACGGCAGCCTCTACGACAGCCTTGCCAGCTACCGCGCGGCGCTGAACTTCTATCAGCGATTTCTGGATGCCGGGGCCGTCGCTCGAGGCGGTTCGACGTTCGATCTGACCGCGCAGGACATCCTCGACGCCATCGATCGGTGCGATGCTGCCGGGTCGGTGGAGGCCTTCATCGCCAACCAGGATGGACTTGGCGCGCCCGCGAAGTTCTGGCTCCTGCACCGGGGCAGGCGCTATCCCAGCAAGGCGATTGTTCACGACGCCCTCTCCCATGCCAACATCAAAACGTCCGCTGGCGGCGCACAATGCAAGGCCGCGCTGGATGCGCTGGGCTTCGTCGTGATCGACTGGCCGGCGTTGAAGTCGCTCCGCGACACCTTCCGGGCGCGCATGAAGGGGTTCGAGAATTTCCGTCGTCAGGACGGCGATTACTGGGCCATCGAGCGCCGCTACAAAGATCAGACGATCGACAAGGTCCGTGCGCTTGCAGCGTCGGACGCCGACGACCGCACGGTCGGCGAGCAAATCTATCGTGCGCTCAGCGTCGACACGCAGGGGCTGCCGCTCAGCTGGCGCACGCTCGACGAGGTGCAGAAGGCTGACGCCCCCCTGCGCGATCGCTTTTTCGAGATCGTCGCACGGCTGGCGCGCAGCGAGGATGACCCGCTGGCCACGATCTCCGACGGTGCCCGTGCGCTGGAGCAGCTGAAGGCGGACGGTATCGCCGGCCTTCGTCGCGGCGAGGTGCTGGCGATCACTATCAGCGTCGTCGGCACCCTGCATCCGGAAGCCGCGAGCTGGTTCAAGGTGAGTCGGGTCGAAAAGATGGGCAAAACTCTGTTCGGCCGCAAGCCGTTCGCTCATCAGCAGTTCGAGCCGACCGATCTGGACGAATATCTACAGATGCTGCGGGCGTTGTTCGCGTTGTTCGGGGAGGAACTGGGCTGGGAACCGCTCGATCTGTTCGACGTGCAAGGCTTCGTGTGGGTGGCGCTCGAAGACAAATGGGACGGCGAGGAAACGCCGCCGCCGGCTGCGCCAGTCGAGACTGCCGAGGCAGAGGTGTTGCAGGACGGCCCCTATTGGTTCGTCGGCGCATCTTATGGTCGCCGCGACGATCAGGTCGAACGCTTCCTGGCCGAAGGCATCTGGGACATCGACAGCCCCAGCGATCGCAACCGCGAACAGGTGCTGCGGATGCAGCCGGGCGAGCGGATCGCGATCAAGGCGACCTACGTCCGCAAGAACGGCCTGCCGTTCGACGGGCGCGGGCGATCGGTGTCGGTCATGTCGATCAAGGCGATCGGCACGATCACTACCAATGCCGGTGACGGCGAGCGCGTGTCCGTCGACTGGCAGGCCGGGTACAGCCCACGCGAATGGTATCATTACACCTATCAGCCGACGATCTGGGAGGTGTATCCGACCAACGAGATGGCGCAGCGGCTGATCCGCTTCGCCTTCATGGACGAGCCGCAGGATTACGACTGGTTCCTGCGCAACATGTCGCACTGGGGCGGCCTGCCGGCGGAAGAAGCACCCGCCCCGGACCCCGTGAAGCGTTCGCCGCTCAACCTGATCCTCTACGGGCCGCCGGGCACGGGAAAGACCTATCGCACGATGGCCGAGGCAGTGCGGCTGTGCCGGGGGCTGGCCGGGAACGACCCGTTGCTGACCGATATCGACCGTCGGCAGGAGCTGCGCCAGGTCTATGAGGAACTGAAGGGCCAGGGGCAGATCGGCTTCGTCACCTTCCACCAGAATTACGCCTATGAAGATTTCGTCGAGGGCCTGCGCCCGCAACCGTTGGCGGACGGCGTCGGCTTCACGCTCAAGGCCAAGCCCGGCATCCTCCGTCAGATGGCCGAAGCGGCCGAGGCCAGCGCCGAGGAGCATGTCCTCGTCATCGACGAGATCAACCGCGCCAACATCTCCAAGGTGTTCGGCGAACTCATCACGCTGATCGAGCCGGACAAGCGGTTGGGCATGGAAGAGGGGATGCGGCTGACGTTGCCCTACAGCGAGGCGCGCTTCGGCGTGCCCGCGAATCTGCACATCATCGGGACGATGAACACCGCCGACCGCTCGATCGCGCTGCTCGACACCGCGCTGCGCCGCCGGTTCGAGTTTCGTGAGCTGATGCCGGACGCCAGCCTGCTCAAGCCGGTCGACGGCATCGACCTCGCCAGCCTGCTCGCCACGATCAACGAGCGGATCGAATATCTGTTCGACCGCGAGCATCAGATCGGCCACGCCTATTTCATCCGCTGCGCGACCCGCGCTGACGTCGACGAGGTCATGCGCCACAAGGTCATCCCGCTGCTCGCCGAATATTTCTACGAAGACTGGGCCAAGGTGGCGGCGGTGCTCGGCGATGGCGACGATGGCGAAAGCGACCGCGAAGGCCGCTTCATCGACCGCCGCGGGCTCAAAGCGCCCAAGGGGCTGGGCGGGGATGAGGATGCCGCGCCACGCTATCGGTGGCATGTGCGCGATACCTTCTTCTACGACGGTTTCGCCGCCGCGTGATCCGCCGCACGATCCTCGAATGGGAAACCATCCGCTACGGCAATGCGGCCGACGAAATGCCGATGGCCGTCGCCGATCGGATCGCGGCAGTCGCGGCAACCTCGCCTCTTGCCGGCCGCGGTGGTGGTGGCGTCCTGGAGCATGGTCGCAAGGGGCTGCGCGCGCGGGGCGTGGTCGGCGTCATCGCGGCGCCGGGCTGTGCGCTCGAAATCCTGCCCAAGATCGACGTGGCCGGCGGGAGTGATGCCGAGACGACGGGCAACATCCGCCAGCGGCTCGTCCACATGCTGGCGGTCGCGCTCGACCTGAAGATCGACGCCGGGCAGGTCACGGCGCTCGACTGGCAGCGCGAGACGTTGCTCGAAATCCTGATCCGGCTGTTCTCCGAGAAGCTGGTCGATGCCGTGCGGCAGGGAATGCCGCGCTGCTATGTCAAGCACGCGGACGACCTGCCGACGCTTCGGGGCCGGCTGAACGTGACGCGCCAGTTCACCGCTTTGGCGGTCGAGCCGTCGCGGCTGGCGTGCCGCTTCGACGCGCTGACCCCGGACATCGCGCTCAATCGTATCATGAAGGCGGCGGTCGCGCGCCTGTCGCGGATCGCGCGAACGACCAACAGCCAGCGACGGCTGCGCGAACTGGCGTTCGCGTATGCCGATATCGCCGACGTCCCGGTTTCGGCATTGCGGTGGGATCAGGTCACGCTTGATCGCACCAACGCCCGCTGGCGGGAGCTGTACAATCTCGCACGCCTGTTGCTCGGCGAACGCTTCCAGACCACCTCCGCCGGCGGCAGCGATGGCTTCTCACTGCTGTTCGAGATGAACACGCTCTTCGAGGAATATGTCGCCCTGATGCTGAAGCGCGCGCTGGCCGACACCGACCTTCGCGTCGTCAGCCAGGGTGGGCGGCTCTATTGCCTCGAAGCCAATGACCGACGGCAGGTTTTCCAGACCCGCCCGGATATCCTCGTCAAGCGCGGCGACGTCGTCCTGCAGGTAATCGATACCAAGTGGAAGCGGATCGCCGCGCGGATCGACGACCCCAAACGCGGCGTATCCCAAGCCGACGTCTATCAGATGATGGCTTATGGCCGGCTCTATCGATGCGACAGGCTGACCCTGCTCTATCCGCATCATCGTGAAGCGGGATGTGACGAAGGGTTGATCGGCAATTACGCCGTCAATTCCAGTTCGGACCGTCTCGACCTGTTCTCGGTCGACCTAGCGCATAGCGACCGGATCAAGTCCCGTCTCGCCGCCATCTGTTCGCTGAGGGAGGCCGAGACCGACATCGTAGCCGCCGAAGGATAACGCGTCCCACCCGCTCTATTTTTGCCCGACGCATGGAAAAGTCGACGGGCAGAGAATGGCGGGAAGCTCTCCCGAATCAGCATCCGTAAGAGGAGGCAGATTCAGTAGGGGGGGGGTGGCGCAAGAAATGAATTCTCCGAATTCGTCGCATCGGCCGAAGGCCTCGCGTGCGCACCCCACCCCCTCTTTTCTCGTCATTCTGGACGACGGCACGCGACACCGCGTCAGCGATCGCGAGCTCGCCAAGCAGATGAGCCAGGCGCGCACCGCGACGTTGAAGCGCCTGCGCCAATCACGTGCCGAGGCCCTAGCCGCCGTGGCCGACAAGATCGAGGACGAGCGTATCCGTCGCGACTTCGAGGCCGCCGAACGTGACCTCGACGCCGCTATCCGGCGCTTCCATAAGCGCGTGCGGGTGCAGCCCGAATTGCGCCGTCGCGCGCCAGGCGAGCGGAAGCGGAAAGCGACCGTTGCCAGCACCGACCATAGCGGGTTGGTGATGAAGGCACGCCCTCAGACGTCCAGCGCACTGGCGCGACGGGATGGTGCGGGGCGCGAAGGCATGATGCTCCGCATCCGTTATGTCCGTGCGGGCGGGCGGCATGCCGCGATCGGCTGCGTGGCGCGCCACTGGCGCTACATCGCGCGCGAAGCGGCCGTCACCATCGGCGAGGAGGGCAAGCCGATTGTTGCGGGAAATCTCGGCGATGCTACCGCAGAGCTCGACGACTTCATCGAGCAGGTCGCGGCGGGCCTGGCTGTGCAGGAGAAGGTGCTGCGGGCGTTGCGCAAGAACGCCAAGCTCAGCTTCCGAATGGTCGGCGCCTTCCCCTACGGCTTGCCGGTCGCTGCCCGGCGCGAGGTGCTGCAGCGTATCGGCGGCGAAATTTTCGGCGTGCGGGGACTGGGCTGGTCGGGGTCCGCGCACGACGCCGATCCGGGCGCGGCCGTCGATAATCCGCACTTCCATCTCGACTATACCCTTCTGCCGATTGAGTGGCAGGCGGATGGGAGCTACATCGTCTCGAACGAACTGCGCACCGATCTCGACGGGCCGGAGGGGCTGCGCTTCATCCGGCATCAGGTCGCCCGGATCATGACGGAGGTCGCCCGCGAGCACGGGCTGGATCGCACCTTCACCGCGCTTTCCTATCGGGAGCGCGGCATGGATCGCGAGGGCGGCGAGCATGTCGGCCAGCAGGGCACTGCCGCGCAACGCCAGGGCCACCATGTCGCGGCGGTCGCCCGCAACGAAGCCCGACGCCGGCGGGACGATGCCCGCGAACGGGCGCGAGCCGCGCGCGAGCGGATCGTCGCGCTGGAACAGCTGAAGCGGGCGATCGAGCGGCAAGCCGCGTGCGTGCCGTCATTGCAGACGCTGCCCGACGT
The DNA here is from genome assembly GCF_030062225.1 of Sphingomonas sp. 2R-10. Taxonomy (NCBI): domain Bacteria; kingdom Pseudomonadati; phylum Pseudomonadota; class Alphaproteobacteria; order Sphingomonadales; family Sphingomonadaceae; genus Sphingomonas; species Sphingomonas sp. 2R-10. Next base: position 882 of record NZ_JASCXF010000058.1, on the reverse strand, counting down.
CGTAGTGACGGACGCGACGCCAATGCCGATCGGCAGCGCAATGCCTGATCTCACCATCCCGACGGATGTCGATCCGATGCCGCGAATCGCTGTGCCGGAGGACGTGCCGACGCTTCCGCTGCCGCCCGAAGCTCCGCATATTCTCGCGGTGCCGCAGACCGCTTTCGATACAGGCCCGGAATTGGTTCCTTCGATTCCGCTAACCTCATCGCTGACGTTTGTGCCCCCGGCTGTATCGTCGGGAACACCCGTGCCATCTTTGTCGAGCATCGGTGTCGCCGTGCCTGCGGTGCCAGAGCCGCCAGCGCCTTCCAGTATCGGAAGGGCACCGCCTATCCTGCGCCGGATGGGCGCGCTACAAGACATCGGATCATCCGCACCGACTTTCGACGCGCTGCCCAGGCTGACGAAGCTTGGCGGGAATGCGCCCATTATACCCGCTGCCCCGGTGGCCTATAGCATCGGCACCGCCGTGCCGAGCATGCCGAGCACCCGGCTCTCTCTATGGGATCTGGGGCCAGACATCGCCCGCGATGCCGAGGACGAAGCGATCGAAAAAGATCTGCGGGGGGCGGTCGAGCGGGAGACGATCCGGCGGCAGGAGGTTGCATCGGCCAAGCCGCTCGATCCGTTCGGAGCCACACCGGGAGCACGTCTCCATTCAGACTTCGAGGAGCTTCTGGCGCTCCTCCAAAAGCGGCCGGACTTGCTGGTAGTCCATGAAGGGCAGATCTTCCCCGGCGAGGCGCTCTCCGGTAAGCGGGGCGTGAAGGCCGCAGATTATGCTGCTTGCGCGTTCGGCTGATCTGCCGGGGGCATCCAGTTCCACGGCATCAACTCGTCCCAGCGACTGGCGGGCCAGTCGTCGGCGACCCTGGCGAT
>NZ_JASCXF010000057.1:0-23346 GCF_030062225.1 Sphingomonas sp. 2R-10 | reverse complement strand
GGGGACCGCCGCGAAGCGGTGGCGGAGGGGGCGGGCGGCACAACACGACGGTGCCGTACGCGGACAGCCCCCTTCCACCAGTTTCGCTGGTCCCCCTCCCCGTGCCGGGGAGGATTTTCAGATCGCTGCCAGCGCCTGTTCGAAATCGGCGATCAGGTCGTCGGCATCCTCGACGCCGATCGAGATGCGCACCAGATTGTCGGTGATGCCCAGCGCCGCTTTCCGTGCGTCGGGGACCGACAGGTGGGTCATCCCCGCCGGATGGCTGGCCAGCGTCTCGGTCCCGCCAAGGCTCACCGCCAGCTTGGCGATGACCAGCGCGTCGAGGAACGCGAACGCTTCGCGCTCGCCGCCCTTGAGATAGAGCGAGAAGGTGGAGCCGCCGCCGGTGCAGTGCCGGGCATAGATGTCGGCCTGACGTGCCATGCCTTCGGCGTCCTTCAGGAAGCCGAGATAGCCGACCCGCTCGACCTTCGGATGATCCTTCAGGAACGCGCAGACCTTTGCCGCATTCTCGCCCGCGCGGCTCATGCGCAGTTCCAGCGTCTCGAGCGAACGCAGCAGCATCCATGCCGTGTTCGGGTCGCAGATCGTGCCGATGGTGTTACGCATCGAGCGGATCGTGTTGATGTGCGTCTTCGACCCCAGCACGCCGCCGGCGACCAGGTCGCTGTGCCCGCCCGCATATTTGGTCAGCGAGTAGACGACGAGGTCGGCGCCGTGTTGCAGCGGTTGCTGCCAGAGCGGCCCCAGAAACGTGTTGTCGATCGCGATCGGCGGCTTTTCGTCGGCCCTGCCGAACACCGCGTCGCGCGCGGCGGCGACCGCTTCGATATCGACCAGCGCGTTGGTCGGGTTCGCCGGGCTTTCGAGATAGATCAGCGGCACGCGGCCCCCGGCCTTGCGCAGCACGGCTTCGATCTCGTCCTGCGTCGCGCCGGCCGGGAAGTCGAGATAGTTGACCCCGAAGCGGCCGAGCACGCGGCCGATCAGCGTTTCGGTCGCGGCATAGAGCGGGCCGGAATGGATGATCGTGTCGCCCGGCTGCACCAGCGACAGGAACAGCGTGGCGATCGCCGACATGCCGCTGGAAAAGACCAGCGCGTCCTCCGCCGCTTCCCAGACGCCCAGACGATCCTCGAGGATTTCCTGGTTCGGGCCGTTGAAGCGCGAATAGACGAGGCCCTCGGCACCGCCGGGACGCTTGCCGGTCACCCCCTCGAAATGGCGCTTGCCCGCCGCGGCGTTGGGAAAGACATAGGTCGAGGTCGCGAAGATCGGCGGTTTCAGCGAGCCTTCGGACAGTACCGGGTCGTAGCCATGGCCCATCATCAGCGTCGCGGGACTCAGCCGGCGACCGCCGACGGTGTCGACCGATGGTTTGGGACGGCGCCGCAGCGGCACGCCGGTCAGGTCGGCTTCGGTTTCGTCGGTCACGCGAGTCTCTCCTTTTCGGCGGAGGGTAGCGATAGTTACGAGAGAAACCAAATGGAGCCATCCCACCGATCCGTCATTCCGGCGAAGGCCGGAATCCATTGTGTCGGGTGTTGGCGGTCATGCGGCGCCGTCATCCCATCCATGGATCCCGGCCTGCGCCGGGATGACGATGGTTATGAGGCGATGCCGATCACCGACAGCTGCCGCCCGTAATCCGCCTCGCCGCGATGCGTCGCGCGGCGGTAGCTGAAGAAGCGGTCGTCCTGCGCATAGGTGTCCTGCCCCAGCGCCTCGATCCGCCGCACGCCCGCCGCCGCCAGCCGCGCGGCGACATAGGCTTCGAGGTCGAAGCGGGCATGGCCGGGGCGGTTTTCGGCGAAGAGGCGTTCGTTCGACGGATCGGTCGCGCAGAAGCGTTCGACGAAGCCCAGATCGACCTCGTAGCTCGCCCGCGCGATGCACGGGCCGATCGCGGCGACGATGCGGTCGGCGCGCGCGCCCAGCTTCTCCATCTGCGCGATGGTGGCGTCGGTGACGCCCGACAGCGCGCCCTTCCACCCGGCATGGGCCGCGCCGACGACTTGCGCCTCGCGGTCGGCGAGCAGCACCGGCGCGCAATCGGCGGTGAGGATGCCGAGCAGGATGTTCGGCCGTTCGGTTACCATCGCATCGCCCTGCGGCCGGTCGCCATCGGGAAAGGCGGTGAGGACGCGGACGACCGATGCCGAATGGACCTGATACAGTCCGCATAGCGCCGCGCCGGGCAGGACGGCATCGACGGCGCGCGCGCGGTTCTCGGCGATGGCGGCGGGATCGTCACCCGACCCGATGCCGGTGTTGAGCCCGGCGACGACGCCGGTCGACACCCCGCCGCGCCGCCCCAGAAAGCCGTGCGCCACCCCGTCGAGCGCGGCGGCGCGCAGCACCTCGACGCTCACAGCGCCACCCGCATCACGTCATCCTCGTCCCGGTGGCTGCCGACCATGAAGTCGTAGCGGCCGACGCGTTCGAAGCCGTAGCGTTCGTAGAAGCGCCGGGCGCGATGGTTGTCGACGAACACCGACAGGAACAGTTCGTCGGCCCCGGTCGCGCGCGCCATGTCCAGCATATGCTCCATCATCGTCGCGGCGAGGCCGCTGCCCTGCCAGCCCTTGCGCACGTAGAACTGGCGCAGCTCGATCGGCGTTCCCTGCGGCTCGAACGGCAGCGAGGGAGGGCCGAGCTTGGCATAGCCGACCGCCTCGTCACCGGCCATCGCCAGCACGACGCGGTAGCGCGGGTCGGACAGTTCGGCGACCCAGTTGGCGGGGGTGTGATTGGTCAGGAACGCGGCGAGATCGTCGGGGCGATAAAGATGCCCGAACGTCTCGGTAAATGTCTCCGCGCCGATCGTCGCCAGCAGCGCGGCATCGGCGGGCGTCGCGGCGCGCAGCACCGGCGTCATGCGAACCCCGCCGGCACCGGCCAGCCGGGTGAGGTGATCGCGATTCCCTTGAACAGCGAACCCATATGTTCCTCCTCGACCAGCCGGTCGCGATCCGCCCGCAGGCCGTCGGCGCGGTCGGGGGAGCGTGCCGCCAGCGCCTGGGTCCGCGCGTCGATGCCCAGCGCCTGCAACAACGTGCCCTGTCCGACCGGGCCATGCGCCACCGCGCCCTCGGCCCGTGCCGCCTCGATCAGCGTGCCGAAATCGACATGCGCCGTCAGATCCTGTTCGCCGGGATCGTCATAGGGATTGACGAAGCCGTGGCCGCGCACCGCCTGCAACGTGTCGCCCAGCGCCGGGCCGGCATAGCCGTAATCGATCACGATCGCGCAGCCGCCCTGCGCCACGATCCGCTTCGCCAGCTGGCGCGTGATGGAGACGGCGGCGGGGGCGGTTTCGAGTACCGACCCGATCGGTGCATCGCGGAACGCCGGCGGGATGATCGGGTCGAAGCCGCGCTGGCCCATGACCGGCAGGAACAGCGTGTCCTGGCACGCGACCAGCCGTTCGCGCCAGCCGTCCGCCGTCTTCACCAGTTGCCGGATCGGCAGCGCGTCGAAGAATTCGTTGGCGACGACCAGCAGCGCGCCGTCGTCGGGCAGGCCGACCAGGTCGACCGCCCATTCGGCGTGCGGCACGCGCTTGCCCTGTTCGGCGCGCAGCGTCGGGCTGGTCTCGATCAGGTGGACCGGTGGCGTGCAGCCCGCCGACGCCATCGAGCGCAGCGCATCGGCGGCCAGCGTGCCGCGACCCGGGCCGAACTCGACATAGCGGACAGGCGGGCGCCCGGCGCGGTCCCAGACGTCGGCGAGGCCGAGGCCGATCAGCTCGCCGAACATCTGGCTGATTTCCGGCGCGGTGGTGAAGTCGCCGTTGGCGCCCAGCGGGTCGCGCGTCGCGTAATAATGCGCGTTGGCGGCCCCCATGAACTGCGCGAGGCTGATCGGTCCGGCCAGCGTGATCGCGCGGGCCAGCCGTTCGGGGAGGGCGGGGTCGGCGGCGGTGACGACGGGTTCGCTCAAGCGACGCTCTCCGACCCCGCGATCGGTTCGACGCGGACGCGGCGGCGCTTCGACGTGACCATCAGGTAGATGCCGATCGCGATCATCGGCAGCGTCAGCCACTGGCCCATGTGCAGGCCCGTCGCCTGCGCGAACTCCACCAGCTGGGCATCGGGCTCGCGCCAGAATTCGATGACGAAGCGCGCGACGCCGAACCCGGCGAGGCCGGTGCCGAGCAGGAAGCCGGGCTTGTAGCGGGCATCGGTGCGCCAGAACAAGAAGGCGAGGATGAGGAACAGGATCAGCCCTTCGCCCAGCGCCTCGTACAGCTGGCTGGGATGGCGCGCGGGGTCGAGCCCGCCGGCCACGGTGCGCGGGAACACGACCGCCCAGGGCGCGTCGCTGGGCTTGCCCCACAGCTCGCCGTTCACGAAATTGGCGATCCGGCCGAGGAACTGGCCGATCGGCGCGACGCAGGTGACATAGTCGGCGACGCGCAAGGGCCGCAGGCCGTGCTTGCGCGCCAGCCACCAGATGCCGAGGATCAGCCCGACCATCCCGCCATGGAACGACATGCCGCCGTCCCACAGCCGCAGGATCTTGATCGGGGACAGGAACATTTCGGGCGCGTAGAAGATCGCATAGCCCAGTCGCCCGCCGAGGATGATGCCGAGCGTCGCATAGAACACGAAGTCGTCGGCATGGCGCCGCGCCATCGGTGCGCCCGGCTGGTCGAGCAGCCTGAGCAGATACCACCAGCCGGCGAGGATGCCGGTGATATAGGCCAGCGAATACCATTTCAGCTGGAAGAAGCCGAGGTTCAGCGCGACCGGATCGAGGCCGAGATCGGCATAGCGGATATGGCCGGCGGCCATGCCGACATCGCCGGTTGCCGCGGCGAGGGTGGAAAGGATCAAGGGGGTTACGCTCCGGCTGTGTTGCCGCGGTAATATCGGGGAAGGGGCGACAGGGGAACCACCGATCCTCGCCGGCACGGGGAGGGGAACCATGCGCAGCATGGTGGAGCGGGGCTTCCACCGCGTACCGTTGCGGCCAGCCTCCTCCACCATCCGCTTCGCGGACGGTCCCCCTCCCCGTGCCGGGGAGGATTTGCTACGGCACCCCCATGGCGTCGCCCTCCACCCCCCGCATCACCCGCCGCAACCTGCTGATCGGCGGTGGTGCCGGGGTCGGGCTGATCGTCGCATGGGGGCTGTGGCCCCGCCGCTACGGCGTGAACCTGGCGGCGGCGGAGGGGGAGACGATCTTCGGCCCGTATCTCAAGATCGGGGCCGATGGACAGGTGACCGTCGCGGTGCCGCAGGCCGAGCATGGGCAGGGCGTCTACACCGCGCTGCCGCAGATCGTCGCCGACGAACTGGGTGCCGACTGGCGGACGGTCGCGGTGGAAGCGGCGCCGATCAACCCGCTCTATGCCAACCCGCTGGCCGCGGGCATCCTGTTCGGCGATGCGCTGGCGCTGCTGCCGGCCGCGACGCGCGCGGCCCATGCCGAACGCACCGCGTTGATGCTGACCGCCGGTTCCACCTCGATCCGCCGGTTCGAGCAGCCGTTGCGTGCGGCCGGCGCGGCGGCGCGGGTGCTGCTGTGCAAGGCGGCGGCGTCCGCATGGGGCGGCGACTGGCGCAGTTGCGGCACCGCCGACGGCTTCGTGGTGATGGGCGATCGCCGCGAACGCTTCGGCGTGCTGGCCGAACGGGCGGCGCGCGAGAGCCTGCCCGGCGGCGAACTGCCGCTGCGCATGGGCGACGAAAAGCGGCTGGTCGGCACGGCCGTCCCGCGGCTCGACGCGCCGGCCAAGGTCGATGGCAGCGCGACCTTCGCCGCCGATGTGCGCCGACCCGGCATGGTCTTCGCCTCGATCCGGCAGGGGCCGATCGGCGACACGCGGCTGCTGAGCGTCGACAAGGCGGCGGCCGAACGCGTGCCCGGCGTCACGACCGTCATCCAGACCGACCGCTGGGTCGCGGCGGCGGGCACGACATGGTGGGCGGCCAATCGCGGGGTCGACGCACTGGCCCCGCGGTTCGAAACGCACGGGCTGGTCGACGATGCCGCGATCGCCACCGCGCTCGACGCCGCGCTGGCAGGCGAGGGCGCACGGGTGCACGAGGCGGGCGATGTCGCCGCGACCTTTGCCGGCGGGCGGACGCAGACCGCGACCTACCGCGTGCGTGCCGCGCTGCATGCCGCGATCGAGCCGACCAGCGCGACGGCCGAATGGAATGACGGCACGCTGACATTGTGGATGCCGACGCAGGCGCCGACGCTGGCGCGCGGTGCCGCCGCGCGCGCGATCGGCATCGCCGAGGACCGGGTCGTGCTGCACCCGACCATCGCCGGCGGGTCGTTCGGCGCGAACCTCGACCACCGGGTCGCGGAGCAGGCGGCGCTGCTGGCGAGGAAGCTGGAGCGGCCGGTGCAGCTGACCTGGTCGCGCGGCGAGGATTGTCTTGCCGATCGCTACCGCGCGCCCGCCGCAGCGCGGATGACGGCGCGGCTGGGGCGGGGCGGGACGATCGTCGGCTGGCGGGCGCAGGTGGCGGCCCCGCGCACCGGGCGCGATCTGGCACGGCTGCTGCTGGGCGGCGACGTCGCCGCGTCGCTGGCGATGGCGCTGCCCGGCGACCGGGGCGACGCGCTGGCGACCGACGGCGCGGTGCCGGCCTATGGCATCCCGAACCTCGCGGTCGATCACCACCCGGCCGAGCCGGGGCTGCCCGCGGGCTGGTGGCGGTCGGGCGCGCACAGCTACACCGCGTTCTTCACCGAATGCTTCCTCGACGAACTGGCGGGATTTGCGGGGATGGAGGCGCATTCGTTCCGCATCGCGATGCTGGGCGGCGACGTGGCGCTCGCCCGCTGCCTGTCGACCGTCGCGACGATGGGCGGGTGGCAGGGCGGCGTGCCGGGCAGCGCGCAGGGCATCGCCTGCCACCGGATGCGCGGATCGGCGATCGCGTGCATGGCGGAGGCGCATATCGGCGACGACCAGCGGGTGAAGGTCGACCGACTGGTCGTCGCGGTCGATTGCGGACGGGTGGTCAACCCCGACCTCGTCCGCCAGCAGATCGAGGGCGGGTTGCTGTTCGGCATGGCCGCCGCGACGGGCGCGTCGACCGGGTTCGAGGCGAACCTGCCGCAAGTGCGCGGCTTCGGCGGGCTGCACCTGCCGCGGCTGGCCGACAGTCCCGAGATCATGATCGAGCTGGTCGAATCGGATGCCGATCCCGGCGGGGTCAGCGAACTGGCGGTGCCGGTGGTGGCGCCTGCCATCGCCAATGCGCTGCATGCCGCGACCGGGCGGCGCTATCGGTCGTTGCCGTTGCTGGGGTGATTTCACGCGAAGCCGCGAAGAAGAAGGTAGATTTCGCGCAGAGGCGCGGAGGCGCGGAGAAGGGTGCGTGTGCCGCACCGTCCTGCGATCGGAAGACCGTCGCGCTGGCCTCACCAATAGATTGACGGCGCTTACGCGCGGAACGGCACCGATCGCACACCCTCTCTGCGCCTCCGTGTCTTCGCGTGAAACCAAATCCCCCTTGCCCCAACCCGGTCATTCGCGCGTTACACGCCCCCATGGACCTGCCGTCGAATCACCCCGCCATTCCGAAGCGCCGCGTCGGCGTATTGCTGATGAACCTCGGCACCCCCGACGATCCCAGCCCGCGTTCGGTGAAGCGCTACCTCGCCGAGTTCCTGTCCGACCGCCGCGTCGTCGAGCTTCCGGCGATCGCGTGGCAGCCGATCCTGCGCGGCATCATCCTGAACACACGGCCCAGGAAGTCGGCCCATGCCTATCAGCAGGTGTGGAGCGAGCACGGCTCGCCGCTCGCCGCGATCACGCGCGCGCAGTCGGAGGCGATGCAGGGCGCGTTCGGCGAGGACTTCGTGATCGACTGGGCGATGCGCTACGGCAATCCGTCGATCGCCAGCCGCATCGATGCCCTGCGCGAACAGGGCTGTGACCGCATCCTGCTCGCCCCGCTATACCCGCAATATTGCGCAGCGACGACCGCCACCGCCAATGACAAGGCGTTCGCCCACCTCGCGAAACAGCGGTGGCAACCGGCGATCCGTACCCTGCCGCCCTATTATGACGATCCGCTCTATATCGACGCGCTGGCGACGACGCTGCGCGAGGATCTGGCGAAGCTCGCCTTCGAACCCGACGCGATCGTCGCCAGCTTCCACGGCATGCCCAGGCGCACGCTGGCGCTGGGCGACCCCTATCACTGCCATTGCCAGAAGACCGCGCGGCTGGTGCAGGAGGCGCTCGGCCGCCCGCTCACGATCGCGTTCCAGTCGCGTTTCGGTCCGGCCAAGTGGCTGGGACCGGCGACCGACGAGACGCTGGTCGAACTGGCCAGGGCCGGCAAACGCCGCGTCGCGATCTTCGCGCCGGGCTTCTCGGCCGACTGCCTCGAAACGCTGGAGGAACTGGCGATCCGCGGCAAGGAGAGCTTCGTCGAGGCCGGCGGGACCGATTTCGCCTACCTCCCATGCCTGAACGCCGAGCCGACAGGCAATAAAATGTTGCGCAACATTATCGCGCGCGAACTTGCGGGCTGGATCGCCCCCGCCTAGCAGTAGCGGAAACCTAGGTTGGGAGAGAATGCATGGCACGGGTAGCGATCGTCACCGGCGGCACGCGCGGTATCGGCGAGGCGATCAGCCTCGCGCTGAACGACATGGGTGTCACCGTCGCCGCCAATTACGCCGGCAACGACGAAAAGGCGAAGGCGTTCTCGGAGCGTACCGGCATCGCCGCGTTCAAGTGGGACGTGGGCGATTTCGAAGCGACGCAGGCGGGCGTGAAGGCGGTCGAGGAAGCGCTGGGCCCGGTCGACATCGTCGTCAACAATGCCGGCATCACCCGCGACGGCACGTTGCTCAAGATGAGCTACGAGATGTGGGACGACGTGATCCGCACCAACCTCGGCGGGTGCTTCAACCTCGCCAAGGCGACCTTCCCCGGGATGCGCGACCGCAAATGGGGCCGCATCGTCAACATCGGATCGATCAACGGGCAGGCCGGCCAGTACGGGCAGGTCAACTATGCCGCCGCCAAGTCGGGCATCCACGGCTTCACCAAGGCGCTGGCACAGGAAGGCGCGCGGTTCGGCGTGACCGTCAACGCGATCGCGCCGGGCTATATCGACACCGACATGGTCGCCGCGGTGCCCGCCGACGTGCTGGAAAAGATCGTGGCGAAGATCCCGGTCGGCCGGTTGGGCCAGGCGAGCGAGATCGCCCGCGGCGTCGCGTTCCTGTGTTCGGAGGAAGGCGGCTTCGTCACCGGATCGACGCTGAGCATCAACGGCGGCCAGCACATGTATTGACGGCGGGCGGCGGGAGACCCGCTGCCGACCCGTGCTACGCGAAGCGCCCCGGTGGAAGCCGGGGCGTTTTCGTATGGGAAAGGATCGATCGATGTCGAAGGGTACGACGGTTCCGGGCTATCGAAACCGCAACGGGCAGATTGTGGTGCGGAAAACCGACTTGCCCGGCAACGACCATCATCAACTGACATACGTCCTGCGATGCGAAGCCTGTGGTCACGAATATGGGGCGAACGGCTCCGACATTTTCCAGCGACGTTGCCCGTCGCACGACCACGGCGCACGAGGTTTGCCCATCGATACGCCGGTCGGATAGCTGGAGCGATAGCGATGCCGTATCGATCGGACGGCGCATCGGCCACAACCGGTTCCGGGCCACCAATCCCCGGCGACCATATGAAAAGCGGCCCCGCAGGACCGCCACATACCGACATCATCCGAAAGGAACTGGAGCGGGCGAAGGGATTCGAACCCTCGACCCCAACCTTGGCAAGGAGACCAGACACTTTTCGCCATGGCTTCTATTTGCACGCCAGAGCACGCTAAACCCCTACTACGACAAGGATAATCTGGACGCCGACCGTCCCTTCGATATCCTGCACCAACCCGTCGATTTCCGCCCGTCTGCTTCCCCCACGCTTCCCCGTCCGCCGCCCCGACCGCCGGGGAAGCAGATCGGAGAACGAGCAGGACAACGGGAAACTTGAGGAGTTGAGCATGGCCAAGATCACCAAGCGCGTCGTCGATGCGCTGAAGGCGAGCGGCAAGGCTGACGTGTTCGCCTGGGACAGTGAGTTGAAGGGCTTCGGGGTTCGGGTGAAGCCGTCGGGTACGAAGAGCTTCCTGATCCAGTACCGCAATCCGGAGGGGCGCACTCGCCGGCTGGTATTGGGGCAATACGGTGCTTTGACCCCGGAAGGCGCACGCGACATCGCCCGCAGAAAGCTCGCGGCGGTCGCCGATGGCGAAGATCCTTCCGAGGAGCGCCACGCGGCCCGCGCGGGGATGACCGTCGCGGAGGTGTGCGACTGGTATCTCACGGAGGCGGCAGCGTGCCGCATCCTCGGCCGCAGCCGGCGTCCGATCAAGGCGGCGACGCTGAAGATGGACCGAAGCCGCATCGACACCCACGTCCGACCGATCATCGGTCATAGGTTGGTCGTCGGCCTAACGCGCCGGGACATCGAAAACCTTCAGGCCGACATCGCCGCCGGGCGTTCGGCAGCGAAGCAGAAAGGCCGTGGCGGCAGGACGACGGGTGGCATCGGTGTGGCGAGCCGGACGATCTCGACGCTGCGAAGCCTTCTGGGCCACGCGGAACATTCGGGCGTGATCCCCAGCAACCCCGCGCAAGGGGTGCGGCAACTCGCCACCGAGTCCCGGAAACGGCGGCTGACGATCGATGATCTCGAACGTCTCGGCCGGGCCATGCGGGACGCCGCTGCGGAGGAGGAGCATCCGGTTGGTCTCGGTGCGATCCGGGTCATGCTGCTGACCGGTTTCCGCCGAATGGAAGTGTTGGGCCTGAAGCGTGCTTGGTGCAGCCGCCGCGATCACTGCGTTCGCTTCCCCGATACGAAGAGCGGCGCGCAGGTTAGGGTGATCGGCAGTACGGCGATCGACGCGATCGAGCAGGTGCCGCAGCACGCCGGTTCGCCCTTTATCTTTCCGGCCGACTGGGGTGACGGTCATTTCATCGGCGTCGTCCGGGTGCTGGATCGGGTCTGCGCCCGTGCGGGTCTCGAAGGTGTGACTCCGCACGTCCTGCGGCACACTTTTGCGAGCGTGGCCGGTGATCTCGGCTTCTCGGAACTGACGATCGCCGGTCTGCTTGGTCACTCGCCTCGCGGCGTGACGCAGGGCTATATTCATCTCGATACGGCATTGGTCACGGCCGCAGAAAAGGTCGCGATGGAAATCGCGACGGTCTTGAATGGAGGCACTGGCAACCAGCGCAGGCGGGTTCAGCCGCTGCGACTGGAGGCGGCATGAGATCCGCTTAAGCGGAGCCGTTCGGCGGGTGGGGCTTGTCCATCAAAAGTCCCTCCTGCCGTCAGACAAGTTTCCATCTTCCAGGAGCAGATGGTTGCTGGCAGGAGTACCGTCGGCGAAGGTCAAGCCGCTCCGGTTTCTGCCGAAATCCGGGCGCGTGACGGACCGACCAGTTCCCAGATTTTCTCGATGATCGATTCCAACGATACGTTTCCGAGTTCGATCGATGCCCCGTCGCGCGAACGCGTCGACGCTGGCGCGTGCTGCCGTGTCACTGCTATTCCCGAACCGCGGAATGGTCCGCGCAATCATCGGCGGCCGCAGTCATCTCAAACGACGTTACATCTCTAAGATCCGAGCCCCGTTCTACCGGCGGGCAACTCGCCTTGGCCGGGTTCCTCTTCCAAATCCTTCGCAGCCTCCAACTGGGGATGTCGCTGAGCGCATCCTTCGCGCTCGATGGCGGCGACGTGTCGACGATGACGCTAACACTCGAACCGGACGATGCCGGGGACATCCGCATCGACGACCGGGGCGTGCCGACGATCGAGCAGGTGAAGATCCGCGCATCGCACCGGCGCTGGACCACCGGCACCGTGGCGCGCGATGTTCTCCCGGACCTCGTCGCCGGAGCGCGGCCAGGCGAGAAGCAGAGATTCCGGTTTACTACGAACAACCTCCGCGGGTTGGAGGCACTGGAGGCATACCTGCACCACCGTGCGCGGACGAATGCCACGCCAGCGACCTTCGCTTGGGGTCGTCGGCGGCTGTCGCCGGAGGCATTCCTGGCCGGGATCGCCAACGCGGCGGGGATGTCGACGTCCGACCCCCGCCTGCTCCATGTCATGGACAACCTGACGCTGGCGCACATCGACATGCGAACCGCGGAAAGCGAGATCGAGGGCCGCTTGGCGCCAATGCTCGGGCCGGGAGAGGACGTCGTAGACAAACGGCGAGCACTGATGGGACGGCTGTTCGAGGAAGGAAGCGCCGGCCGGACGCTCAGCGCGGCCGAGTTGCTGCGCATGGTCGGTCCAGATGCACTGCTACGGCTGCGGCATACGGCGACCGTACCTGCGCTCTCGCTCACTTCCGTGCGACGCGACTGCGTGACTTTGGGCTACGATGCTGACGCTCAGGCTAGGCTCACGCCAATAGAGGCGGCCGACTGGTTCATCGTGCTGTCCGGCGACTCCGGCCAGGGAAAGACTTGGTCGCTCTGCCAAGCGGCACTGAACGAGGCGGAAGGTCGCGCCGTGGTCGTGGTGACTTCGGCCAACTCGGTCTCCGAGGTGGTCGACGCAGTTAACGACCGGCTATGGCGGCCGGCCTTTGAAACCGACGTGCCGCTCAGGGTCATGGCCAGGCGGCTAGGGCGCGACCTCGCGCCGGACGGTGGGCACTGGCTCACCGTATATGTCGATGACGTGCAGGATCGAAACTTCGCCCGCAGCCTGGCTCGGCAGGAATGGGCGGAGCTGGGCGTGCGTGTCGTGGTGACCTGCCAACCGCGGATCACACTCGAGATCGTCCGCTCGCGTCCGAATGCGCGTGTGGTGACGGTGTCGAACTTCACCAGCGCCGAACTGCGCCGCTACCTAAGGCACCACGGCCGGCAAGATTCCCTCGAGATGATGCCCGACGATGTCTTCGAGCTACTGCGCAAGCCGGTCCACGCGCGAGTTTACGTCGAGCTGCCCGCTAGCGAGGGCTGGGTCGACGCGACGGAATACGAGCTTTTTAAGTCCTACTGGGACGAGGCCACTGGGATGGTCCGCGAACAGTACGACCATCCCTACGATCGCCTTCGCCTAACGAACCTGGCAGGCAGCCTCCTTGGGGAACGCCCCGCCTACCCTTGGAACTGGCGCAACCTCGAGCACGCTGGAATCGACGAGGAAGCAATCCGCCGCCTCGAGGTGGTGGGCCTTCTCCGCCGTCCGACGCCCGACGAGATCGTCTTCTCGACCGACCGCATGCTGAACTGGGCCGTTGCAGAGCACCTTGTCGCGCGGGTCGCGGCCGGCGAGCTGGATGCGCATGCGATCGACGCGATTGTCGACGGCTTCGACAGCCTCGTCGACGCAGCCGGCGCGGCGATCGGCCGGCGGCTGGGATACGTCTTCCATGACCTTGTCTGGCTGCTGCTTCGCAAGGTCGGACCGGATTTCGTCGCTGACCTGATCCGCGCGCACGTCGCGGACACTCCGCACGAGTGGCGCGGCGAGGGCCGGTGGCGACAGCTCGGCACCGTCGGGCCGAACCTGCTCCCTGCTCTGGAGAACCTCGCTAGGCGTGAGTATGACGAGGAGCAGGACTGGGAAATCCCGCACCACATCCCCGCTGCCATCGTCGCTGCCGCCATGGGCGCGCCGGCGCGGGTCGAGGACATGGTGCGCCAGCTCCTCGACGCCGGTCGCGACCGCGAGGCCAGGATCGCGCTGAGGGTAGCCGCCCGGATGCCGCTGCCGGGTGTGCTGAACCGCCTGTTCGAGGTCCATGTTCAACGGACAATCGATCTCTACTCGGCAAACGACGTTGATGGCAGGGGTGACGCCATCTCTCGATACAACCTCAGTATCGAAGCGCTCAAGCGCGCTGCAGGCGCATCGCCGATCTGGCTCGACGCACGGATCGGCGCTGAGACGCGGGTGCCGGCGCTCGAGCAGCTGCTGTGGTGCCTGAACGACGACGCCTACGTGGCGGGCAGCGACGCCAGGCCGATCTGGGCGCGGCGACAGGATCATGTGCTGGCAACTCTGCCGAGTGACAGCAAGGCTCTAATCGCATCGCTTGGGCACTTCGACGCCGTCGATCGTCGCGGCCATCTGGACGCGGTGTCGCCTACCCGCGACGACTGGATGTCTTCGCGGCTGCTCAAGGCTCGCGCGCGTATCGACCCGGAGGCCGCACTGGAGCAGGTGAGGACCAGCGCCGACGAGTATGGCTGGAGCGCATCCGACTGGTGGCTTCCCGAACTCCACCGCTACGATGCCGAACGCCTCTCACAAGCGTTGCGGGAGAACGTCGCGGGGCGGACCGACCGAGGCGGTAAACTCATGCACTACTATTACAACCAGCCTGAACTGATGGACCGAGAGACACTCGAGATCGTGCTGAACGACTGCACGGCGCAGTTGCGCCGCTACAACGACGCAAAAACCCCGAACGACCAAGCGCCCTACCCGCCGAGGCGGATTATCGGCTTTCTCTGCAGGCTGACTGAGCCCTTCCAGTTTGAAATGCTCCACCAGCGCGCCGGGACGGATTTTGAGGGCGAGTTGCTGCGCTATGCATCAAGCCGCTCCGGACGCTCGTCGCGGCTCACCGACACCGAGGGCAACGAATGCGAGCGCGTGCTCGCGATGATCGACGGCGCCGGCCATGGCGAGTTGGTCGTTGCCGAGCTCCGGCGGCAGGACGGGTTCGGTCGCGAGGATGGCTACATACGCGCCCACTGGAGCGACGCAGATGCGGTCCCGACAGTCCTGGACGCAGAGCAGGTGGACGATGGTGCGGACGGCTACCGCCAGATGCTCCGGATGGAGGCCCTCGCCATTCACTCCATGGACGCAGCTATCGAGCGAATGCTTCGGCGCGGCGCACCTGTCTACGTCGCGCCGGCAGAGATGCGAAGTTCGGCCGGACGCGACCTTGAGGGTCTGCGGGTACGCGTCGCGGAGCTGCTCGCGACCGGAAGCGCGGAGGACCTCGCGATCGCCGCCGATCTGGCGGGCTTCCTCCGCGATCCAGAGGACGCGCTGCCCCTGCTCGGGCTGCTGTTAGCCCCCACCACGCCCGCCGACGTAAGGCAGTCGATCGTCGGCACCATGAAGGCGCTTGAGTTCTACGACCCCGTTGTGCTGCCTACCGTCCGTGGGATGCTGTCTGACCGCCATGATAACGAGGCGTGGTTCCTGACCGCCTACCTGTCGGAGTGCGGCGACGCCGAGGCGCGTGCCGTGGTCGCCGTCTGGCTGGACGCGCTCGACCTCGCTGTGCTCTCGACCTCACGCACGCCTACGCTTCATGCCCTGCTGCAGCACGCCGACAGCCGCGAAGCCGTGATTCGCTTCCATCGCCGCATGAGCGAGCGCGGCCATCGCCTGCTGGACACGGACGCGATCGTCCTGCTTGCAAGCGATGGCGACGAGCTGGCGCACGAGATGCTGGTCAACGCTGCGTATCGCGGTCCCGACGGGTTCGACATCGGACCTGTCAGCGGGATACTGCACCTGCTGGAGACCGATCCGGACGAGGCCTATTTCGCGTCAACCAGGCTTCTCGCCCGCCACCGGAGGCCGGAGGCGGTGCGGCTTCTGTTCAGGATCGACAGGGACCGCGCGTGGGGCGAGCTGCTGCCCCGGTATCGTCGCTTCCCGCCCTCGCTGCGGGCCGAGATCGGCCGCAACGTCCGGGCGCATGTGTCAGCGGATACGGTCGAGCAAGCGCTCGGGGCGCTCGCGGTGTCCGGCGACGCAGCTGACCGGCGGACGGCGGTCGAGCTGGCGGGATGGATGCCGCCGGCGACACGCTTCCCATGGCTTTCCGGTTTGGTGGACGACGAGGACGCGACGGTGCGCAACGAAGCGATCGATGCGCTTCGCCGCAGGCGGCTCGAACTCGCCGCCCTCGGCCACCTCGCGACTCTGCCGTCGTCCGCGAAGCACCTGCAGTGGGCGCGACTACAGACTCTGTTCGACCTCGTCGATCCGCGCTTCCTATGGACGCAGGGCGACCAGCTGAGCCTAGGCCCGTTCCTCGAGGACGCGGCCCAAGAGTTCTGGGTCGAAGCCAAGAAGCTGAAAGAGAAGCGCGAGAAGGCAGTCGGCGATGCCGAAAAAAAGGCGGACGATAAGGCTGATTGATGGGCTTGGAACCCGATGAAGGGAGCGCCGTGATGGTGGAGCCGCTGCGATTGGCAGCGGCATGAGCATCTACCCAGCCGGCGTTCTTCCGACAGGGCCGGCTGGGCAACGTCGCAATGCGAAGGGCTGGATCGCCTGCGTGCTGCTTAACGAATTATCGTTACAGGATTCGACGACCACGTTAGGATCATCGAAAGACGCCTTTGGACGTCAACGGGGAAACATGACGACCGCGCGCCATATCGTTGCTCTGCTGCAAAGCCACATAGCCGGTGACGACGCGCGTTTCATTTCGGTCGCCACCCAATTGGCTGCGCATGAGGCGCGTCAGGGCCACGGCAAGCTCGCCCAAGAACTGCGCGAACTCATCGATACCGCGAAAGGCAAGAGCGCGACCGTCGCGCGTCGCGGTGCCGGTCCGGTTGCGATTGCCCAGCCCAAAGGCGAGCTGTCGAGCCTGCTCGGGGCACGCTACTCTGACGTGCGTCTGGCCAGCATGATTCTGCCGGATGGGTTGAAAGAGCGACTGGCGCGCGTCCTGACCGAACAACGGCAGCAGGACAAGTTACGAGCGCGTGGCCTCCAGCCGCGACGCAAGCTGCTTCTGGTCGGCCCGCCCGGCTCGGGCAAGACCATGAGCGCGGCAGCTCTTGCCGGTGAATTGAAGCTGCCCCTGTTCACCGTCCTCTATGACGGGCTGATCGGCAAGCTGATGGGTGAGACGGCGACACGCCTCCGGCTGATCTTCGACGCCATCGCCATCCAGCGTGGTGTCTACTTCTTCGATGAGTTCGACGCGATCGGCTCGCAACGAGCCGGTCCGAACGACGTCGGCGAGATCCGTCGCGTGCTCAATTCTTTCCTCCAGTTCCTGGAGAATGACGACGGCCCCAGCATCGTGATCGCGGCGACTAATCATCCCGAGCTGCTCGACAAGGCATTGTATCGCCGGTTCGATGACGTGATCGCATACGACCTTCCCACACCGGACATCGCGCGAGGTATCATCGAGAATCGATTGGCAACCTTTGATCGGAACACGGTCGAATGGTCTCCGGTCATGGAGGCATCGTCCGGCCTGAGTCAGGCCGAGATCGCGCGGGCCGCGGACGAAGCCGCCAAAGTGGCCGTGCTCGATGGCTCGGACGACGTTCTGACTCCAACTCTGCTTACCGCTCTTCGGGAGCGCCATGACTCTGCCCTCGTCCGGTAATCATCTTGGCTAGAGCACCGAGAAACCGTCCGCATTTCCATGTGCAAGGCAGTGGCGATGCCGAGAACTACACGTCGCCCCGCACAGTCGTAACCGGCCTGCCGCCAGCGCGTGTCCGCGCGGCGCACGCCGCCCATCTGGAGCAGGCGCTCGGCGCAGCCGTCGCCACCGCCCGTCAGATTCTTGATGCGCGTGACTCCGCCATCGCGGAAGGCGAGCGGGGCTTCTATCTCGACTTCGATGTTCCGGCCGATCACCAGAGCGCGCTCGACGGGCTGGAGAACCGCCAGAAGAAAATTGAGCTTGTTGCCGTCAAGCCACCCGTCGACGGGGAGGAAACGGTCAGGGCAACGGTGTTCGTACCGGAAGCTCAGGCGGACTATTTCGCAGCCAAGGTCGAGCAGTACCGGGCCGAGGAAACCAAGAGCGGCAATCCCAAGAACCAGAACCTCGTCGCACGGATCGACGACGTCCGGCTTTCGGCGGTTCGCTCGCTTTTCACCGACGATGGAGCCCTCTACCCACCCGATGGACGGCAGGCATGGTGGGAGGTCTGGCTGCGCGATGGAAAACTTCCGGCTTTCCGGACGGTGGCGGAACGCCTGAACGTCGCGCTGAAGCCGCATCTCGTCAGCTTCCCGGAGCGCGATGTCGTGCTGGCGTTGGCCGATCCGGCGAC
Organism: Sphingomonas sp. 2R-10; assembly: GCF_030062225.1. Lineage (NCBI taxonomy): Bacteria > Pseudomonadati > Pseudomonadota > Alphaproteobacteria > Sphingomonadales > Sphingomonadaceae > Sphingomonas > Sphingomonas sp. 2R-10. The sequence continues at coordinate 5,310 of NZ_JASCXF010000057.1, read as the reverse complement.
GATGGCTCGGCTGGTGCTGCACAGTGATGCAGTCGCCGAGCTGCGCGCCGCGAAGGACACGCCGAGCTTCTTCCTCGACATGCGACCAGTCGAGCAGGCAGAATGGGCGGGCGATCTCATGGACCGTTCGACCGCCCCCGGCGCACTTGCGCCTGCGGTCTGCATTCTCGACAGTGGCGCCACCCAAGGACATCCGCTGATTGCACCCGGCCTCGAACCTGCGGACCAGCACGCCTACGATCCCGCGTGGGGCGTGGGTGACAGTGCGTTCTGGAATGGGCACGGCACAATGATGGCGGGCGTCGCCCTTCATGGTGATGTCGAAGCCGCGCTCGTCACCGGAGAGCATCTCGACCTCACGCATCGGCTGGAAACGGTTAAGGTCCTGCCGCCGAACGCGCAGAACGCTCCCGAACTCTACGGTGCAGTAACGGAGGTTGGAATTGGCAAGGCCGAGGCGCAGGCACCCCGACGCCGACGTGTGTTCTGCATGGCAGTCACGAGCAGCGTTGGGCTGGGACGCGGGCGTCCGTCGTCTTGGTCGGCGGCAGTCGACAAGCTTTGCTATGGCGGGGGAGACAGTCGCCGGCTCATGATCCTAGCTGCGGGTAACATCCGCGACCCGATCGTTCCCGCCGAGTATCTCGACGGTAACGACCTCGCCGAGGCCGAGAACCCGTGCCAGGCGTGGAACGCGTTGGTCGCGGGCGCCTACACCGACAAGATCGCGATCAACCATCCCGACTTCGCGGGCTGGGACGCGGTGGCACCCGCCGGGGATCTCTCGCCCGCAAGCCGCACGTCGACGATCTGGGATCGGCAGTGGCCGATTCGTCCGGATGTCGTGTTCGAAGGCGGTAACTTCGCCCATGACGGCATCAATCCCGCCGAGGCGATCGACGACCTGCAACTCATCACCACGCATTACCGACCGGCAATGCGGCTGTTCGACAGCTTCGGCGACACCAGTGCCGCTTCCGCTCTGGCCGCCAATTTCTCGGCGCAGATCATGGCGGAGCGGCCGGAGCTCTGGCCGGAGACGGTCCGTGCGCTGATGGTCCATTCGGCCGAATGGACGCCCGCCATGCGCGCCTGGTTCAACGCCGCCGGATCGCAGGCGCAGAAGGCGGCGTTGTTGCGCCGCTATGGCTGGGGCGTACCTGATCTTGGCCGTGCGCTTCTCAGTGCATTGAACGACGCGACGCTGATGATCGAGGACGCGCTACTGCCGTTCCGGCGGGAGAAGTCGCAGATCAAGACACGCGACATGCACCTCCATCACCTGCCCTGGCCGCGCGAGGAACTGCTTGCGCTTGGCGATCAGGATGTCGAGTTGCGCGTGACCCTGTCTTATTTCGTCGAGCCCAATCCTGGCGAACGGGGCTGGACGCGGCGGCATCGCTACGCTTCGCACTCGCTGCGCTTCGCCGTGAAACGATCACTTGAAAGCCTCCAGCAGTTCCGACAGCGGATCAACCGCGCAGCCCAATCCGAGGAAGAGGGCGATATCGGGGCCGCCGCAGGCGGCGACGACTGGCTGCTGGGCACCGTTCGCGATCGTGGATCAATCCATTCCGACATATGGCGCGGCAGCGCCGCGGCACTCGCCGAGCGTGACGCGATCGGCATTTTCCCTGTCGGCGGCTGGTGGAAGGAGAAGCCCGGTCTCCAGCGCTGGGACCGGTCGGCACGGTATTCGTTACTCGTCTCGATCCGGGCGCCAGAGGCGGAAGTCGATCTCTACACCGCTATTGAGAACCGCATCGCAGTCGAGATTCCAGCGGGATAGCCATCGCTTGGCGATGAATTGTAGCTAGATAGTCAGTTAATTGTATGATTCACTTATAATAATTATGCGAATGTCGCAAACTTACCCAACTCGGGAGTAAGGGTAGGCGTTCTTTATATAGATATTCAGGAATTGACCCTTCGAGGGCGATTGTATGAACTGTTGATAGAGGTCTGCGCCTATATTGTAGTACTGATATATACCACTGCTGATGAACTCGACCTCCAGCGTCTGGGATACTTCATCATATCCGGCGGATGCGATATTAGTGGAGGCAATCGGGTCACGGATCATTCGGTCACCTCAGTATCTTCGGGGAAATCGACGACTGGTTCTCGTTTAATTGTCACGGACTTCGCTACGGCTGTCGTTCGTTGCGCCCGCCACGATGCGACGACGCGATCATAGCCCTCCGCTTTTCGCCTATGCGCCCAAGCCTCCGTTACAGCCGGGTCGCTACTGCGTGGTTGATGTTCGGTGGATGGCGTCGTTATCCGGCATCGTACCGGCAGACGAGCCGCTTCGCCGGTGATGATGGCCTCACCGGTGCGAAGAACCGGCAACAAGTCCATCAGTCCCGCCAGATTATCCGGCAGCGTTCCCTTGACCCTCCCCCGATCAGTGGGGTTGGACAGCCGTAGCGCAATCAGCGTGCCGCATTGGGAAAGGACTGTTTCGTCAACTTCTGCCGGGCGTTGGGAAACGATCATCGCGCCGACGCCGTATTTGCGTCCTTCTTTGGCGATGCGCTTGACGACATCAGCCGCGACGTTGCCGCTCTCCGGCCCGAGATACCGATGCGCTTCTTCCATGACGACCAGTAACGGTCGCAGGATACCGCCCTCCGTTTTCTCACGGCTCCAATAAAGAGCTTCGTAGATGATGCGAAGGATAGAACCAATCAGCCGTACTAGTACGTTGCTCGGGACCCCCGACAGGTCGAGGATCGTCAGCGGACGATCGTGCCCCAGCCACCCTTGAAGCAATGTATCGAGATCGGCCTGCACCCGGCCATCCAGATCAGGCTCCCATGGCCCCGGATGCAGGATGAAATCGAAGCGCCGGTCGAGCAGGCGCGAACGCATCAGGTTCAATTGACGGCGAATACCCCGGGCTGCGCTGTTCAGGAACGGTCCAGCCGTACCCATCGCATGCGGTGTATAGCGCGGCGGCGTCAGTGTCGCAGGATCGCCGACCTGTTCGAGCTTGGGCTGGTCGCGCTGCTGACCAACATAAGTCGTCGTTTCAAAATCGATCAGGTCATACCAGAGCTGCTTCAGGCTGAACGGTATCGGCGAATCGACCGTCAAGGATTGGGGATCAATGCCGGGAAGCGCCTCCAATGCGATCCGCGCCGCTTTCATTTCCTGAATCTTGTCCGTGAACGCGATCTCTTGATTCTCGTTCAGACCGCCCGCGACGAAATCCAGCAACTCGCCGGCTTCAAGTGCCCAATAGGGTACGAAGAGCGGCTCTTCGCCGGGCTGTGGAGTGGCACTGAAAACGCGCGACATATCAGCCAGCGCTCGGGAATATTCGCCATGAATGTCGAGCAGGAGGATGCGAGCAGCAGGGGAACCGTTAGCATTGCCATCGGGCTGCACGATCGACCGCAGCAGGCTGGCGACAGTCGTCGACTTACCTGAACCAGTCGATCCGAGAATGGCGGAATGGCGCGTTACCAGCGCATCGAGCGACAGTCGAACGTCGATGTTTTCTGCGCTCGACAACGATCCGATCTTGACCTGGTCGTCTCCCTTTCCGCCGTAAATTCTTTTCAGATCTGCTTCGGTGACAATGTGGACATTGTCATTGATATTGGGGTGCTGGCTTAATCCCCGTTCAAACTGTGATCCGATCGCCTCGCCGGCTAGTTCTACTCGCATCCAGCGACCAGTTTCAATGTCTTCCGCATCAAGGGTTTTGGGAGCAGCGGAAGCACCCACTTCGCAAACGACGCCGTAGAGATCCTGATACCCTTGCGGAATGCGAACGAAGCTTCCGACCTGCCCCACCCGATACGTATGCCCGTCGATGATCGACAGACCGGACGCGAGCGACTCCGACAGCTTTACGGTGACCGACGCGCCCGACACGGTGCTGACCCTCCCCATGAAAGTAGGATCGATCCCGCTCATGCTGTCGGAACAATTGGCGTGGAGGCTGGCAATGACGCCGGATCGGGCACTGCCGGAGCCGCATGTTGGATGTCGGTGGCCTGCGCTAACGCACAAAAGCGCGCGAGGTGCTGGAAATCCCCCAACAGAAAAGCAGGACTCTCACCCGCCCTTCGCGCTCCCCAAAAGCTGGCCCGAATATCCGACCAGTTTTTCTGAAGCTCGCCAGGACGCCATTCTCCCGCCACACCATTGATGACAGCACCATCAGCAGCATACACGGATAAATTGGGTCGGGCGTAGGCCAAGCTACACGCAGGCTCTTCATCGGCCAATTTTTGATACTGGAATGCAAAGACCGCGCTATTGGCGTTACCGGCCAGCGCCTCGTCCAAGACCGCGTTGATATGGGCGTCGCGAAACGAGAATCCCGTCGTCACGAGCAAGGTGTCCGGCGTCAGCAGGAAGCGTTTCAGGCGCTCAAAGAGTGAGCTGTAGGGCTGCTTCTGGGTCAAATCGTATTTGAGATGGTCGGGATAGACTAGTTCAGTCGCAGCACGTCCACGTCCACGAACCACAGCATTGCCCTCAACCGCCCAGCCAAGCGATCCGTGCAGTTTCCATAGCCTGCTCCACCGAGCGGGGAGATCATCACATGCAACGGTTACTGGATCGAAGAACGGTGCGTGTCCGCCACTGAATCCATCGAAGTAGGGCGCACGAACCCGCTCGAAGCTATCTTCGAAAAGCAGATCGTAGTTGGTCGTGAATATCTCGACCGGATTGGTTCGTTGAGTTCCGCTGATCCAACCGACAAGTTCGTTGTATCCGCACCGATCGATAGGCAGTTCCGGCCCGACGATCGGACCGATATTGGCGCATATGACTTTGGCCAGTTGGGCGTATTCGGCACCATTGAGGCCGGCGATCCGCTCGTCACCGAGCGCGCGTTCCATCAAGCGGAGTTGCGACAGTATCGTCTCAATCGTCGCGCCATTACCAATCATGCCGCGCGCTACTCCGACTGCCTTATCTTGCTCCGGAGTAAGTCCAGCTACGGCAGTCGATGTCAGCTCATTGATGCCGGGGATCAACGGCTTACCGTTCGGATCGACCTTTCGTTCCGCATCCACTCGGATGGACATTGGTGCCCCCGCTCCGACGAGGAAGCCGATCCGCTTTCTACCTTGCGAAAGGATCTGCCGGAGATCCGCCATGAATCGATCAGGGTTGTGCGTGCTTTTCATAAGGCTCCCGCCGCGACTGTATCGGATTCTTTAGAGCCCAACCGGAAATTAGGTTGAGCGATTTCAGCCAGTTGTGATTCACCGAGGGTTGCGAAGACCACGGGGATCATATGGGCTGGACCGAAACCGCTCGCCGCGAGCATGACAGAAGAAGGCT